>JAZKEP010000015.1:7542-17687 GCA_040387015.1 Bacteroidota bacterium | reverse complement strand
GCGCTTCGATTTCTTCTTTTGATAACCTGGGTCGATAGGAAGGAGCCATACGGTATTGAGCTTCTTCGCCCGGAAGCGGTTTTTTCAGCTCTTTGCTCAACTTCTCTATAATCGTTTTGTCAAACTTCATTTGGGTGGAAAGTTATGAGGGAATCGGGATATTCGAAAACCTATTGTTGGAATAAAGCTACGCGCGCTTCGTGGTTTAGTGATTTTACGATTTACTGATTACATTTTGAAAAAGGAAATTATCTTTGGCACCCCTGTCTGGAATAGGCGGGTTTAAACGGACACAAAATATTTTCTGATGCAATCGCGATTTACTGCCAAAGGTGTTACCTCTGACGACAAGGATGTTTTACTTGCTTACGAACTGAAACAAGAGGAATTTAAAGTTACGCTTTTCATGGTGCCTAAAAAGGCACTGAAAGGTGAAATGCAGGAACAACTGGAAAAAAGCTGGGTGGAAGGAGAAGCCTTTGAATTTCCGGAAGGAACGATAGAGATAAGCCCGAACCTGAATGCAGAATCTATTTTGCCGGATGATATCCGCTCAGGTGAGTCGGGGAAAATACGTATTAAGCAAAATGAATGGGCGTATGCTTTGCTTACTGCCAAGCTTTGGGAGAGTTATCTGCTTGAACTGGAAGAATTGAAAAAGAAAGCAGCTGAATTGGCGCGCTACGATCGCCAGTTGTTTGATGATGCCAAATCATTTTGGGAGCGTGTGCTCGAGCACCGGAAAGAGCGCGACATCAGCCAGGAAAGCCTAGATAAAATAAAGGATGATGTAAATGTCATTTTCGAAAAGCTGAAAACTTTCCGTAAAACAGAGAGCGCGGAATTTGAAACAACTTCTGCAAAATCACGCGATGAGATTGCGGCACGTCTTGAAAGCATCCGGAGTCGAGCCGATGAGAAAGCAAATTTCAAAGTGTTGCTAGATGAATTGAAGAATGTGCAGTCGGATAGCAAGAAGAACCGCTATTCCAAAGCTGATGATGCGCAATTGCGTAAGGCTATTGACTCAGCTTATCAATTTGTAAACGAACAGCGCAATCATTTTTTCAGCGACAAAAATGCAGCCCGCATCAAAGGATTGAATGATGTGATAGAGCGAATGGAAGTTTCGCTGAGCCGCGACAAGAAGGATTTGGAACACATGCAAAAGAAAACCGGGAGCAATAAAATTTCATCGCTCGAGATGCAGTTGATCAAAGTAAAGAGCAATATGCTGAACGAAACCATTGCATCGAAAGAGGAAAAACTGAAAGATATACGCGCTACGTTAGCACAATTGACAAAGCCTGCTAAGAAGGCTGTTAAGAAACCTGAAGTTGTGGCCGATAAAACTAATGAAGCAGTACCTGAGCTTAAAGAAGGAACTACCGTAGTCGAAGAAGCAGCATCTTCTGATGAACCTACTCCTTCGCCAAACGAATAGACTTGCGGTGATTGTTCACGGTTAGCAAACAATTGTAAACTCCTTTTGAACATCCTGAAAGATTCAAAAGGAGTTTTTGTTTACCCGAATTGAAAGTTTGACTACAAATCTCTTTAACCAGGCTTCCCTTAATGTCCATCAATTCTATTTTCACCTGTTCTGTTTTCCTCAGTTCAAATTCAATTTGCACGTTATCATGTGCGGGGTTCGGATAACAGAAAAAATTAAGCACTTCGTTGCTCACCTCCTTCAAAGCACTCACCGTATCTGTGGCATCTAAGTAAACCTCAAAAACTCGGGCGCTGGCATAACTTAAAGCAGAAGGATCTGTATCTGCAATGTTCAAATCGAGGCTTTCTATTCCTCCTATAATGTAGCCTATACGCTGATGATTAGGCAATACATTTAAGTGAACGAAATGATTTCGATACATAGGCACAGTGAGGTCTGATAAAAAATAAGCGTTCGTTCCAAGCAATGCCGGCATCCGGATACCTGCGTCCCGCTCGTGATAATTACCGTCAACATCTCTTGCCATATCACTGATGGTTCGAACAAATGGAACTAACGAATCGGTAACGGTTTGCTGTGTAAGTGTATCCATGTAATACATACTCATTCCTCCAAAAAAAATATTGTGTTGCAAAAAGCTGACGGAATCATAAAGCGCGCAAACTGCACTGTGATACTGGCTGAGGTTCTGATTGAAATCGTTGCGCACAATTACTGTGTCTTTATAAATTTCTATAGGAGTTAAATAAGGCAAGTTAGCGTAGGGCTGAAATACTCCACTGAATGCCAGTAGTCCTTCACCTCTATATGGGTCCAGAAAAGGAAGGAGGTTATAATCTCTTCTCCTGAAGTTAGCATTGTCGCGAACTGCTGTGTAACTATGAATTGAAAGATTTACTCCATCATCGGCAATTTGAAATTTTCTGATTTCGTTACTGTAAGCCTGAACAAAAAAAGCGGAGGTATCTTCACGGTCGTAGCGTCCATCAAAGCGGTGGCCGAACACCAGATAATAAGTGGAATCGAGTTTCTGTAAATGCGCTCCGCAAATAGCAAGACTTGAATCTGATATTTGACGAAAGTAATTTTCCATGGGCTGCGAGTTTATTACAGCGTTCATCAGGCCGTTCATATTTATAGCGGTGAGGGTTGGCCAGGTAATGAAATTCTGATTTAGATCTTTCCATCCATAACCACCCACCATATACAGCATGGAATCGCTCAGATAAAATTGCATGTTGGAAGAAGAGATAGCTTCACGAATACTATCGGGCAATACATAGGTAGAAGCACTCCAGCTTTGGTTGGTAACGGGATCAACTATATAGATGCTATCGTTAATGCCGCTGTATGGGAAAGCGGATGGCGGAAGAAAGCCGTGTAATCCGTTTCTTCTGCCTCCAATAAAGAACCATTTATCATTATGGGTACCGAAAGCCCCGGAATGCACAGCCGGTGCAGCAGTAATGGCAGATGGTTCTAACCGTAGAGAATAAAAATGCTGACAGAACAAAAGCTCCGTGCAAAAAAGAAAAGAGAGAAATAAAAATTGCTTCATTTATGCGGCTCTATTCGATAACGAGAGTTTTTACTGCTTTCCCTTTATCGCCTTTCAACTGAACTGAGTAAACTCCTGCTGAAAGCTGCGGCAGTTGAAGCGGAATAACTGTTTTGCCGGATTCCAGTAACTGATCTTTCCTAAAACAAATCTTTCCAGTTACATCTATAATTGTCAATTCAGTTTGTTGACTAGAGTTAACCGACACCTTCAAATTAAAATTGCTTTTGCCGGGGTTGGGGAAAATGCTGAACGAGAAATCTGTCTCGGCTGCTTTTATATTAGTACAGATAGAAACTTGCAGTTGAAATGAGTCAACCGAAATACATCCGAAACTGTTTGTGTATTGATATACAATAGTTGAAACGCCTATTGGGGCAGCAGCAGGATCAAAGTTGTCATTGGATATTCCGTTGCCGGAAAAAATTCCACCTGAAGGAGAAATATAAGAGGCGAGAGAAACAGGAGTGGATGTGCTGCAGAAAATAGTAGTGGTAATGTTTTTGGTAAGAGCGGTTTCATTGCCAACCTCCAGATTAAAAACATAGCGCGATTCGCAACCGGCTATATTGGTAAAGGTATAGGTAACAGCACTTGTTCCGGCTCCAGCCGTTGCAGCGTCAAATGAATTACTTACAACTCCGTTACCTGTAAAATCCCCGCCCACGGGGCTTGTGTAATTATTCATTATAAAAGAAGGCTCAGCGATGCACACCAAAGTGTCTGTTGAGTTTCTTGTAATAATTGAAGTATCGCTCAACACCACTACAAAGCTTGCTATTGAACTACAACCTGAAAGGTTAGTATACGAATAGTTAACTGAGTTATTACCAACATTACCTGATGCTGAAACAAAAACATTTCCTGATACACCACTGCCGGAAAAAATTCCGCCTGAGGGAATTACATTGGAAACGAGATTGAGATTGGATGAGTTTATGCAGGTAGGTAAAGTTGTAGTGGTCACATCAACAGCTGTTGTGTCAAGCACATTTACATACACAGAATCGCTCATGGCCTCACAACCTACCTGGGGCTTCGATACCATTACTTTATACCAGCCGCTTTGCTGTGTTGCATATTGAAAGGAAGTGGCCCCTCCAATAACACCGTTGGAATTATACCACTGATACGAAAGTGTATCTCCCCTTAATGCGATTAAAGTAACAGGAGAACATCCTTCCACCGAATCGCTCAACGAAATAAAAGCTACCGGTTTGCAATCGGTTGTTTCAACAATGCGGTAAATTCTTCCACCTGTTCCTGTTCCTCTGTAAGCTACATACAACTCACCGAGGTTATCCTGACCGAGTGAAGTAAGCTGGAAAGTAAATGTGGAATTAACCGTTAACTGATTGGGGACAAAAGTATTTATTCCGGTACGGTTGATACTCCAGAATTTTCCGCTGCAGTAATCGGTAAAAATGTATGAACTAAATAGTTTCCCGTATTGCGTACCTCTGTAAACATAGCCGCCCGTTACGGAACAACTTGTGGTAGATGCTACTTCAAATACCGGATCTGTGTACCCCGTGCCTGTACAGCCTGATTGGTTACAACCGGCACATTGGTGGAGCCCCTCGCGGCAACGCCACCCGTAATTTTCACCACCCACACTTAATGCATCCTGAAAATCTATTTCTTCCCAATCACCCTGTCCTACATCGCCTATCCATAAATCGCCTGTCAGCTTATCAAAACTGCAACGCCATGGATTGCGCAAACCATAAGCCCATATTTCGGGTTTTGTGTTGGCTACACCAACAAAAGGGTTTGAAGGGGGCACTACATATGTGGCTTGTCCGGTTACATCAATGCGAAGCATTTTACCGTGAAAAGTATTTTTGTTCTGCCCGCTTCCGAGCGGGTCATTGCCACTACCACCATCACCTTGTGAAATATACAAATAGCCATCAGGGCCAAACATCATGTTGCCTCCGTTGTGGTTGGAATAAGGTTGTGGAAACTGAAGAAGAATGACCTCGCTGTTTGGATCTGCTCGAGTTGAATCATTGGGAAAAACGCTAAACCGAGAAATCCTGGTATAAACGGTTGAGTTACTTGGGCTGAAAATTGTTCCTGTATCTGTATAGTTAACGTAGAAAAAACCATCCTGTTTGTAGTTCGGGCTGAATGCTAATCCGAGCAAACCCTGCTCGTCACCAGATGAATTTACCCGGGCATCAATATCGAGAAAAGGGGTGGTTTGTTTTGTTCCATCCTTATATAAAATGCGGATATAGCCGGTTTGTTCTACCACAAAAAGGCGCTGGTCACCGCAGTTTTTAATATCTAAAGGTTTGGTATAGCCTGTAGCCAACTGCACTAAACTTAATTGCGGTAACTGGGCATTTAGAAAAAATGAAACCGAAAGAACCAGAATGCAAATGAAAAATTTTTTCATGTAACAATTTTTAAGTGTAAAATAAACCTCTAGTCCTGCTTAATAAAGCGCCTACTGAACGCTCTTTGCTCTTCGCGAACATTCATAAAATACATGCCGGCAGGAAGAGAAGAAACATCTATTGAACTTTTTCCTGACAAAAGACTTCCCGTATTCACCACCAAATTTCCAACCAAATCGGTTATCTCAGTTTTGCTCAAATCACTGTCACTGTGAATGTAAAGTGTATGCTGCACCGGATTGGGAAAGATACGGAAGGTATTCTCTAAATCTAACTGCGAAATTCCAACATCCGAATCATCATCAATAATGGTTAGCGTGTAGGCAGAAATCCAAACCGGTAATCCCGAAGTCTCCGTCAGATCAAAATTAATCTGTTCATTCGGTTCTGCTATTTGATCATCAATAATCGTAATCCAGGCAACTTGCGTATCGGTGCTATTGACAGGAAAAACAAGCACAGTATCACTGAAAGTATAATCATTGCCGGCAATGGCATTGCCTGGAGCCAGTCTTATTCTAACACTAGCGGTTGTATCAGGAAACGTAGAAAGGAAAACTTTTACGCCCACGGTGGTATCCTTCTCAACATAACTAAAACCTGCACCAAGAAAGGAGGAAGTAAGCACATCATTATCGGTAATATACAAAGTAAATAGAGAGTCCTGAAGGGGTGTAACACCTGGAGTAAGGTTTAAAAAGTGGAGCACCACCTTCTCAGTTGGCTCTACCAACTGATCTTCCAGCACTTTGATAGTAACCGTATCGAAGGTTACACCTCCTTTGTTTGTACTAAAGTTGTGATTTGTAAAGGTATAATCAAGACCTGCTGATGTAGTGCCTGAATTATCATCGCGAGCTAAAAAGTAGCTAAGGTATGTTGAGTCCGGATTTTCTATTTGAACAATTACCTGAACGGTTCCGTCACTTTCAGAAACGGTGTCACTGGCCACTGTAAAATGAATATAAGACGGATATATAGGCTCCGGTGTTCCACAGGGTGCTATGTGATGAAAGCCCAATGAATCAAACATTTCGTTAGGATAAACATCCCAAGTGGTGGAAGCAATACTCCAGTTCGTTTGACCTGTATAAGTATAGTAACTGCGAATGAGCGTATGATCCTGCGTAGATCCTCCTATAAGAGGCCATGCTGTTCTAGGATCAATCCACATTTGCCCAAGGATATCAATGGTATCGGTAAGATGTATCAAAATGAGAGCATCATTGCCACTGAAATCAAAAAAAACGGACAAGGTATCAGCTACTGCTGCTATTTGACCATTCGCCTGATCGTGTGCACCTACATAACTCGCACCTGGGGCCAATAGTCCGGTCAGATCAAAAGTCCAAGAAGAAGTTCCCCCATCATTAGATTTATAAATTCTGTACTCGTTCAAATTAACAGGTAAGGAAGTAGGGTTAAAAATCTCAATAGCCCTGTTGTTCCCAGAGCCTTCGATGTACTCACTGAAAAAAAGATCGGCACAATTAACCAGTGGGCGGATATCGTTATTCTGAATCACGAGCAGAAAAGTGTCATTTAACAAGGTGGCACCATTACTAGGATTTATCAATCGGAGCTTAACCGTTTCATTCGGCTCATACAAAGTATCATCCATAATTATTATCGGAACCGAGATAGATCCCGTAGATCCTGCAGGCCATATCAAAGTAGTGTCGCTAAAAACAAAATCAGTATCCTGTATTGCCGTGGTACCTGAAGTTTCCAAATGCACGGTAACGCTGGTATTGTTTCCGCTGATATTGCTAAGGTTTATCGGAATATTTAAAGTCCCCGCATTTTCGCTAATAGTTTGAGAGCGTGGATTAATATCAAACTGCAGTATATCATTATCGAGAATTGTTACCATGTGCTGAGAATTAGTTCCGATGCTGGCATTGTTGGTTGGAAAGTTCAATTGAAAAGTAAATGATTCATTCCCTTCGGTTATAATATCATCTGCAATGGTAACCGTTAGATTCTGAGTAAAAGCTGAATTGGCAGGGAACGTAATAGTAAGAGGAGAGAACAAAAAATCAGTGCCGAAAATGGCAGTGCCTCCACCCAAAACATTCAAATCCACCGAAGTTGGATTTGAATTGGGGTTGACAATAGAAAGAGCAAGTTGAAAACTTCCCACTCCTTCACTTACCGAAGAAGAAGTAAGAATAAATTCAACCGAAGGATTTTGCGCCTGCACAACAATTCTCCCTCTCATACCCGATCCGATATGATTGGTGCATATATAATAATGAGTCCCTGCAGAAAGCCCGGTTAAACTACCACCTCCAAAAGGCACATTAAAGCCACCGCTAAGCGGGGCACTCCCGAACGAATTCCATGTTGCCTGGTCCACTTCCAGTGCATCATGAGATGGATCCAGCTGAAACTCAACAGTATCTCCCTGAATGATAGTGATAGAATCAGGATTATAGCTGGTTCCAATATGATTAACAGTCCATATGAATCCAAAGCTTTGTGTAGCTGAAAATAAACCGACAAAGAGAGGTAATATCTTTTTCATGGTGCAATTTGCGAATAACAAATGTCGCAAAATACAGCTAAACCGTATAATAGCCGAAATCGTATTTACTTAACAGTAGTTTATAAATTATCATACGACCGTTTAGATAGGAAATGATTTTGTTTATTATCGCTTTTGAATGATGTAAGTTATGGATGGCAACGAAAAAATATGGAGCTACGAATTTGAGAAAGACAAAACTATAACAGCCGGGCAACTCTTATTATCAGAGCCGTTTATGTTCGATGAAAATTTTAAAAGAACGGTAGTGCTTGTATGCGAACACAACGAAGAGAATGGTACGGTTGGCCTTATTTTGAACAAGCCTGTCAACTTAAAATTGAATGATGTGGTGGAGGGTTTTCCGTCTTTTAATGCAAAGGTTTTTCTAGGGGGGCCTGTGGGAACAGATACGCTGCAGTTTGTTCATTCGCTTGGAAATAAGATTGAAGACAGTGTGCAACTAACAACAGGCCTGTATTGGGGAGGCAATTTTGAACAGATGAAACTGATGCTGGAAACCGGTCAGATTCAAGCTGAACAGATTCGATTTTTCCTTGGCTATTCGGGCTGGGGACCCGACCAACTGGTGCAGGAAATGAAAGTGAACTCATGGATTGTTTCACCGGGAAAAAGCAAATATATCTTTAAGGCTGACTTCAACCATTTATGGAAAACGGTGATGACAGAAATGGGCGGCATTTATAATACTATGGCTGGTTATCCGGAAAATCCAATGCTGAACTGATGCTGCGAAATACAAAAATTTTTTGTTGGTTCATTGCTGTTTTTCTTTTCCCTTTTACTCCCTTAAATGCTGTTGAACTTTCCGATTCTTCCCGCATTACATTGCTTACCTGTGCACCGGGCGAAGAGTTGTACTCTGCTTTCGGGCATAATGGCATACGCGTTACCGATTTCAAAAACGATTTTGATGTAGTATTCAATTACGGCACCTTTAATTTTAATCAACCGGGGTTTTATACTAATTTTTTGAAAGGAAAGATGCGTTACATGATTTCAACAGATCGCTATGAAGATTTCTTCTTTCAATATACTCATGAAAAAAGAAGTGTGACCGAACAGGAATTGGATTTAAGTGCAGACGATAAAATAAAAATCTTCACCTTCCTCTATAACAACGCGTTACCCGAAAACTGCGAATACTATTACGATTTCTTTTGGGATAACTGCGCTACACGGGTACGGGATGTGTTTGAGAAAATTCTCGACCAGCGAATTCAATATCATACCGAACAGGGTGGTTTTGAAAAGAATAAGACGATGCATGACATGCTGCGCGTGTATGTTGGCAATCGTCCTTGGGTGGATTATGGCTTCGACTTAATTCTCGGCATGCCCTGCGAAGTAGAAGCCACTCCTCGCAATCAAACTTTTCTGCCGGATTATCTGGCTAAATTTTTTGACTGCGCTACAGTAGATGGAAAGCCGCTGGTTAAGAAAAAAATAACGCTGCTCAGCTTTCCTCTTCCTAAAATTGATACTCCTTTTAAACCGATCTACCTCAGCCTATTGCTTGTTTTTATAGGAATTGTGCTGTGGATTATTGAAATGAAAAGAAAAACACATTATTACTCTTTTGACTTTCTTCTTTTCTTTTCGGTTGGCTTACTGGGCACTTTGTTTTTGTCGCTGTGGCTATTTAGCTCGCATTACTCGGTGCCTGAAAATCTGAATCTGTTCTGGCTTATTCCATCCCACTTGATAATTTCGTTTCTATTGCTGTTCAGAAAAAAATCGAACTGGCTGAAGTATTATTTTGGCGCAACAGCGTTAATAATGGTGCTTCTTTTAGTTACTTGGAAATGGATTCCTCAGCATTATAATATTGTAGCGATGCCGCTGGTTTTTCTTCTTTTTCTCCGCTCTTCCTCTATCGCCCTCTATCTTCACCGGAAAAATATATCATGAAAGAGAATCACATCATCATCAATAAAACAGCGCGCTTTTTTACACTGGGTGAGCTGAATGCAAAAACCAAACATGTTTGGATAGTCCTTCACGGCTTTGGATATGATGTAAAAAAATTTCTATCGCAGTTTGAACCCTTGCTCAGAGAAGAAATTTTCATAATAGCACCCGAAGCTTTGAATCGTTTCTATTTAAAAGCAACAGCAGGATTGGTTGGCGCCACCTGGATGACTAAGGAGGACCGGCTGAATGAAATTAAAGATTACA
>JAZKEP010000015.1:0-7532 GCA_040387015.1 Bacteroidota bacterium | reverse complement strand
TGATGATGTATATGAGCACTTTGAATTAGACAGGTTTGCCGACAACATCCATGCGCTGGGATTTTCGCAGGGTGCCTCCACCGCTACCCGATGGATTAATGCTACTGAGCACCGTATTGATACACTTATAGTATATGCCGGTGAAGTGGCCCCTGAATTATTTCCGCTGCAGCCTAACTCAGGATTAAGACGAACTAAAAATGTTTTCATCTACGGCACTAAGGATGAATATTTCAATGCCGAAATGATTTTGAAGATGAAAGATATGTACAGCGAAATGAATTTTACCGAAGTTGAGTTTGAAGGAAAACACATTATTAATACTGATGTTTTGAACGCGTTTTTCTAAACGAAAAGCCGTAGGAAATCTACTAGCCAAACAGCATCCTCAATATTTAAAATTCAGCACCCTTCACTTTTCCGAAGGAAGGAACCGGATCAACGCTATTTCGCTTATCAAAACCCGGCAAAAGACTTTTTTCCATATCCTTCTTAACAAAGGAGATAATTTTTTCCAAATCCTTGCTAACAAAAGGCTGGAGTGGAGGATGTATTTCTTTTGCATTGCGTTTGTCGTAAAACAAAGTTGTATCGGGAATAATTTGGAACTCGTAATAGTTGTTTAATGATACACCTGCTTTGGTGTTTTGTGGCACACTTAGCACCTGACTTTTGGAATCTGCCGGACAAATTATTTTTTTTGCTTTAGGAACCAGCCATGGAGACAACTTGGGGCCGACATCCAAATATCTTTTAAAAACATAACGCTGATCAAGAAAAACGATATGACTATCCCACCAAATATCTTTATTCTTTTTCGCTCTTGGAAGTAAGCGTTGCTTGTGCCTATCAACAATATCATACGCCTTTTTGCTTTTGTCTTTTGTACCCATCGGCAGCAAGTCTGTAACGGCCTTCCTGATTTCTTCCGATGCTATTTCGGAGTAAGAGAGGTCTTCGGAGTTATTCAAAATACGCAGGGCAATATTTTTACCTACCTGTGTTCCCAGAAAATCCGAATAAATATCTTCCGGTGAAAAAGCTGATTGTTGTTCGCTTAAAATGAAATTAGGAGGATGATGATACCAGCTGCTTATTTCATGCCATACCAGTCGTTCGAAAGCAATTTTTTGCCCCAGTGAGGCAATGTCATTCAGGCTAAGATCATCAAGATTTTTAAAATGGAGCGACAACTTGCCATCTTTGTCGGGCAAATCGAAATCGGCATTATCATGAACCATTTTGAAAATTAGATATACACTCCAATCGGCCGAGGCGCGCATGTGAGAAAAATCAATAAACCCGCCTCTGCATGTGTAAATAACACCGTTACGTTCCTTTGTGCTGGGTTTACCATAGGAGTGTTGCCCAAAATTAGCCGGATCAATAAACTCAGAGAAACGGTAAAGTCGCAGGCGAAAAAGGGAAAGGCCATAACCGAATTGAGATTTACTTTTTCTGTTTATCTTTTGCGGATCGGTAAGTTGCTCTGGAAATTTATCGGCTATACGGTCTGCTAAAGCAGCACGTTTGGTTCGGAATTCGTTATCAGCAAAGCCCTGACTGGAGTATAAAAAGCTAAATGCCAAAATCAATATGAACTTGCTATAAAGGGTAATCTGCATTTATTCCGATTTTATCTGCCTGACGGGGATTTTTTTTCTCATATAACTGTAATTTCCCCTATTAATTTTTTTTCTATGAGTTGAATCAATGCTTCTTAATGTTATTCGCAGATATCGCGCCAAAGCACGCGATAAACAATTTCTGTGGGTCTAAGGTGGCTATTCTTCAAAGTTGCATTGCGGGAGGTCAATGATGTTTCGTCAGCCTCGAAGATGCATTAGCATACGTCAGCGGTGTACCGCCAGCTATCCACCACTTTTAACAGCAGAGATTAAAGATGCTCCGTCAGACTCCAAGGTTTAATAACCGAAAGAAACAACCGGTTCTGGTAGGAATTTATGCCTGGTTTTTTTGGAGGGAATTCGCCTCCTTTACTTCTTCGTCAGCAACTCCTGTCTCTGCTCTGCCACGCGCTCGCTGTTGATGTAAGTGTCGAAATCCATTTCTTTATCAAGCATCCCTTTAGGAGTAATTTCAATGACACGGTTGGCGATAGTTTCCACCAGCTCGTGGTCACGACTGCTGAAAAGAATGGTGCCGCGAAAATCAGCCATACCGTTGTTAAGCGCAGTAATAGATTCCAGGTCTAGGTGGTTGGTGGGCTCATCGAACAGCAAGACATTGCCTCGGATGAGCATCATGCGACTAAACATACAGCGCATCTTTTCACCACCCGAAAGCACTTTGCAATTCTTCAACACCTCTTCGCCACTAAACAACATACGACCTAAGAATGAGCGGATAAAAGTTTCGTCTTTCTCCTCGGGCGAATACTGGCGAAGCCAGTCAATCAGATTCATATCAGCCCCTACAAAAAAAGCAGTGTTATCGTTCGGTATGCTGGCGCGGATAGTAGTAACGCCCCATTGGAAAGTTCCTCTGTAATCTTTGTCGGTTCCGTTCAGAATATCCAACAGAGCTGTAATAGCTAAGCTGTTATCGCTGAGGAAAACAATCTTGTCGCCACGCTTTACAGTAAAGCTCACGTTGCTAAAAAGGGTAACGCCATTTGCAGTTTTGGAGAGATTGCGCACTTCAAGAATTTCGTTGCCTGCATCGCGAATCACATTGTTGTAAACAATGCCGGGATACTTACGGCTCGATGGTTTAATGTCTTCGAGGTTGATTTTGTCGAGCGCCTTTTTACGGCTGGTTGCCTGCCGACTCTTACTCGCATTGGCAGAGAACCGCCTGATGAAATCCTGCAACTCCTTAATGCGGTCTTCAGCTTTTTTGTTGGCATCTGCCTTTTGGCGAGACACCAACTGCGAACTCTGATACCAGAACGAATAGTTACCGCTGTAAATGGTCATCTTGCTAAAATCAATGTCCACCACGTTGGTACACACAGCATCCAGGAAGTGACGGTCATGGCTCACCACTAAAATGATTCCCTGGTAATCGGCTAAGAAATCCTCCAGCCAGTTGATGGTATGCACATCGAGGTTATTAGTAGGCTCATCCAGAAAAAGAATATCCGGATTGCCATATAGAGCTTGCGCCAGCAACACCCGCACCTTCTGGTTGCCATCGAGCTCTTTCATCAGCTTGAGGTGCAGTTCTTCTTTCACTCCAAGGTGACTCAACAATTCCGCTGCTGAACTCTCGGCATTCCAGCCGTCCATTTCATTGAAGATATTCTCCAGTTCACCGGCACGGTGTCCATCTTCATCATTGAAATCGGTTTTGGCGTAGAGGGTTTCTTTTTCCTGCATCACCGCCCACAAAGTTTTGTGGCCCATCAGAACAGTTTGCATTACAGGCACTTCATCAAATGCGTTTTGATTTTGGTTGAGCACCGCTACACGCATGCCCTTACTGAACGCCACCTGGCCGGTAGTAGGGTCCACATCACCCTGCAAAATTTTGAGGAAGGTTGATTTGCCCGCACCGTTTGCCCCGATAATACCATAGCAATTGCCGCTGGTAAATTTCAAATTTACATCCTCAAACAAAACACGCTTGCCATAGCGAAGCGATAAATTATTTACTGTAATCATTTTTAGTTAACGGTTGACAGTTCACAGTAAAACCCAATTGTATTTACTGTAAACAGTGAACATTTTTTAAGAGGTGCGAAAGTAAAATTTTGAGGGAGAGCACGAAGAGTTAATTCAATGTCATTACTTTGGCAATTCTTCCACACTAAAATGAAAGGATAAGCGATAGATGCTCTCAACTCTTTCATAGCCAATTCTGGCAGGGTTGACGTTTGGTAAGGAATTTAAAAACCGTAATACCATTTTGTCAATGCCCGGTGATACATTATTACTCAACCAAACACTATCTGTTTTCCCATTACTGCTCACTCTGAACATTGCGTACAGATTACCTTCAATATCATTATCTTTTTCCATTTGGGGATATTGAAGCTTTTTTGCCAGCGTATCAAAATTAACTGTGAACTCAGCCGAACGCTCCACATTACTAATCAGCGTTAAAGAGTCAACAGTAACATACCCTATATAATTTTGTTTGTCGGGTAGTAAGCCAAGTTGAACACTTTTCTGCTTAAAATGTTTCTGTGCAAAAACAAAATGAGGGAGGAGGAATAAGAATATAATGAATGGCTTCACTTCCGTTATCTAAAAAACATTTATTCCGTGGTCTTCCGTAAAAGATTTCCGCTCAAAGCAGCAAAGCCGCTTACTAAACCTCCTATTGTCCCTGTAACGATAAATAATAACGACACTTTTCCCTGCAGGGGCAATAGGGCGGCAACTTTTTGGGCAAGAATATCATCGTTGGCAGCCGAAAGAAAAAAGGCATAGAAAGACCACATTACAAAAACGGCAATAAACCCCGAAAGAAAAGCAATGTGTGACTTTTGTTCATAGAAAAAACCCACGGCAAAAGCAGGCAACACAATAATCCACCAGGGCAAAAACTGCTGAAGAACTGCAGACGCAGTGAGGATAATGATAATGGAGAAAAAGAAGTTTTTCATTTTTTCGCAGGTTTAAAAGTGGATACGAATAATTTTTTATTGCCGAGTTCATCACCGTTTGCAACAAAGTTGGCTTCATAATATTCTCCGTCTGCCCATGATTTGATCATATTATCGTAGTACTTGCTACCCGGATTTCCTGATTGACCTCCGGGATAAACAACATAAGCTTTCATAGCGCCTTCATCTACTATCATCCGCCAGGAAGGACCATTGGTGGTATTGGTGGCATTGATAACCCCCAGATTGCCTCCGTTATATGCATTCACACTAAACGGTGTCAGTCCCGCCATGTGGCTTACCTTCGTGTCTTTGAAGGTTCCCCAGTCACGCGGGTTCAAATCTTCTTTCTTCGAAGTTTCATCATCGCCATAAGGCTCGCTCACTTCAGTAAACTGTTTAGCAGCAAGTGTATCTTTAATGCGATGGAACGAATTGAGAACAATATCATATCGCGTTTCCTTTTGGGCTGTTGAGTCGTTATCGTAGAACTTCGAAGTGCTGTCTGTTTTCAGAAACTGAACAGTGACATAAAAGTTAGGCTGCTTCATAGGAACACTCTTATTAAGCATTTCATCCCATAACATTTTGCGCAGCTCATTCCACCATATTTCGAAATACACAGGAGCTACCTGGTCAGCATTGTTGAAGTAGTCCCATTTCCCAATAGCTTCAGCCATTTTCTTTTCACCCGCATCCAGTTTTGTTTGATCAAGAAGAGAAAGTAAAACAGGAATCGCCTCGCGGGCATGAACGTTGAAGTTATCATTCTGCATCTTCTTCATAAAGTCCGCATCAATATCTTTTCCTACAGTAAGCAGTTGATTAATTCTCCGATTGCGATAGTTTTCATAAACGCCAACACCCGGATAGTAATAGGGGTAGGCAGAATCAGTAGGATGCTGATTAGCACTGCTTACAAAACCACGCTCAGGATTTTTGCTGATAGGATTGGCTTCATAAGGAATGAAAGTTTTCCAATCGTCCTTATCATTCGAACCATCGCTCAAGTATTTACCTTGTTCTGTTGTCTTATCCCGAATAGGAAATTTACCCTGCTCCTTAATGGCAATATCTCCGCTGCGTGAAGCGAAAACAAAATTCTGTGCAGGACAGGTATAATGGTTGAGCGCGTTTATGTAATCATCGTAATTCTTTCCGGTATTGAAACCATAAAATGTTTTGAACTCATTAGAAGGCAAATGTGCCACCCAACTCATGGCAAGATTCTTCTTGCTGTCGCCCGTTCCAAAGTTTTCATCAAACACGACAGGACCATATTTGGTATAGATGACTGTGTCGTCAACTTCACCTTTCCCACGAACAAAATATTTTTCAATTTTCTTTTCGGCCTTCAGCCATTGTCCATTCCACTCATACTCCCTACGCGAATCATCTTTGAATTTTATTTTATACCAATCGCGCACATCCCGCCCGCCATTGGTCACACCCCAGGAGATAGAATCATTGAACCCGATAATAACTGCCGGTGAACCAGGGAGAGTTGCTCCGTAAACATTCATATTTGGCGAAACCAAATGCATCTCATACCAAATGCTTGGAAGTGAAAGTTTAAGGTGAGGGTCGTTGCATAAAATGGGTTTGCCGCTTTTGGTTTTGCTGCCACTTACCGCCCAGTTGTTAGAGCCGGTTATTTCATCGGGTTTCTCAATAGCATTTGCAAATAATTCGGATTTCGAATTTCGGATTTCGAATTTCGAATTTATGGTCTGTAGTCTGTTGTCTATTGTCTCCTGTCTGTTCTCCCATTTAGTTCCAATAGGAACAATCGGGTCTTCATCAGCAATAAAATCGGGATAAAGTTTTTTGAATTCTTCATTCCCATATTTCGCGACAAAGTTGGAATTCTCAATATCATATTCGAAAACCGAAAGCATGTTCGCCATGTTCTTTAAAAGCAATCCTACTTTAATAGGCTGCCATTCTTCCGGAGCATAATCCAGTAATTTATATTCTATCGGATAATCCTTTGGCTTTAATGTTTTGATATAGGCATTGATACCCTCGCAATAAGCACGAATCAGGTCATGACTAAAACTATCTTCCTCGATAAACTTCTGCGCCTTTTCTGCTCCATAACCCATCCCTATCCTGCGCATCATGCGGTCTGTTTCTAACGCCTTCTCCCCTACAATTTCACAAACTCTTCCTGCTGCATTATGGGTAGAAACTTCCATTTGCCATAAGCGATATTTTGCAGTGATATATCCCTGCATGTAATATAAGTCCTTGTCGTTCTTTGCAAATACATGCGGCACCAGGCGCTCATCGAAATACACTTTTACTTCTTCTTGTAATCCGGCAAGATTCAATTCTTCATCCTGTAAGGTTTTAGCGCTCTCGGCATTTTGCCAAAAACCTGTGAAGGGATTAAGAAATTTTCCGAAAGGAGGAGCAACTCCCTGTTTGGTGTTAAGAAAATAGATAAGTGCTGCAGTAATTACCAGGGAGAGAATAAGTTTAGCGTATTTCACCTTGCGAGTTTTGCGTGAAAATATTTATTAAATGATTTATTTAGATTAATGGCAGAGGAAAAAAATAGTTTCTGGACTACTGTTCTTGCAGTTTTAGGGTTGGTATCGGTTCTGTGGGTAGTGCAATTCATACAGTTTTTCGAACTTCTGGACTTTGAAGAATATGGCAACTGGCCCCATCATAGGGAAGGACTTAAGGGAATTATTTTCTCTCCTTTCATTCACGGCAGTTTTGAGCATCTTATTTCAAACACCCTTCCCATTCTTGTTTTGCTTACTGTATTGCTGAACGCATATCCTAAAGTTGCGCTTGCAGTGCTGGTGTTTGTTCACCTTGTCAGCGGAACATTGGTTTGGTTGTTTGCTCCCGAAACCGGAATTCATATCGGTATCAGCGGAATCATTTATGGGATTGCAGGTTTCCTGATAGCATCCGGAATTTTCAGGAAAGACAGAGCTTCCAT
>JAZKEP010000014.1:0-2989 GCA_040387015.1 Bacteroidota bacterium | reverse complement strand
CTATCATATGAACGGTACTGCAAAGTTTAGATAGATAAATAGCTTCTTCGCAAGCAGTGTCACCTGCACCAACTATAGCCACCTCCTGATTTTTGTAGAAGAAACCATCGCATACCGCACAGGCGCTTACGCCTGAACCGTTTAAGCGCTGTTCACTTGGAATTCCAAGCCACTTGGCTTCAGCTCCAGTGGCAAGGATAACTGCATCTGCCTCTACCATTTTATCATCATCAATCCAAACCTTTTTTGGGGATGAGTTAAAGTCAACTTTAGTCGCCATTCCAAAACGAATGTCTGTGCCGAAACGCTCTGCTTGTTTCTTAAAATCCTCCATCATCTCCGGGCCCAGTATTCCTTGCGGGTAACCCGGGTAATTTTCCACATCAGTAGTATTTACTAATTGGCCGCCTTGTAATAAGCCGGTGTACATAACAGGTTTAAGATTTGCACGGGCAGCATAAATTGCCGCTGTATATCCGGCAGGTCCTGATCCTATAATCAGGCAATGAATTCGTTCCATTTATAAAATCTGAAAAAGTGAGAAATAATTTAAAAGCAGGGGCGAAAATAATATTGTGAGGTAATTGGACGAAAGAGAGTAATGAACATTACATTTTATTAGCACCTGTGTGAGCCACTAGGTTCTTAAAAGTTCAAGTAAAATATCGAGCTTACTCTGTAAATTTTTACGGTCAACTATGAAATCAAGAAAACCATTTTCTAATTGGAACTCGGCAGTCTGAAAGCCTTCCGGGAGTTTTTTCTTAATTGTTTCTTCAATCACTCTTGGCCCTGCAAACCCGATAAGCGCCCCCGGCTCGGCAATATTAAAATCACCCAACATGGCAAAGGAGGCCGTTACGCCCCCTGTAGTTGGATTTGTCATTAAACTGATGTAAGGAATTTTCGCATCGGCAAGCTGATTGAGTTTAGCTGCCGTCTTTGCCATTTGCATTAATGAGAAAGCGCTCTCCTGCATCCTTGCCCCCCCCGATTTAGAAATAATAACCAATGGAATTCTATGCTCAAGACAATAGTCAATAGACCGGGCAATCTTCTCTCCCATCACTGAGCCCATGGAACCACCAATATAAGTAAAGTCCATGGCAGCTACCAACAACTTATGCTCTTTGCAATTGCCTACAGCCACTCGCATGGCTTCAAGAAGACCTGTTTTTTCAGTAGAATCTATAATTCGCTGGTTGTAAGGTTTCAGATCCGTAAAATGCAAAAAATCCTGTGGTATTAAATCACCATACAACTCGTCATATTCTCCATCGCTGAAAATTAACTGAAAATAATCTTCTGCATCAATCTTCTCGTGGTAATTGCACTCGGGGCATACATAAAAGTTTTCCATCAGTTTGGTTACAAGCATGGTGGCTTTGCAATTGGGACATCTATGCCACACGCCCTCAGGAGCTTCCTTCTTTTCTTCAGTAGTAGTCTGAACTCCTTTCCTGAACCGCTTCCACCAGGGAATTTTATCGTCAGCCACGCTTGCCATCTTTTAACTTTGATAAGTTTTATCTGAACGAAATTAAGCAATAGTTATTTCCTTACTAAGGTAAACATCCTGAATTGCGTTTAACAAGGCAACGCCTTCTTTCATGGGCCGCTGAAACGCCTTTCTCCCTGAAATTAGTCCCATGCCCCCAGCACGTTTGTTAATAACAGCAGTAGCCACCGCTTCTGCTAAATCGGTAGCACCGCTTGATGCACCACCAGAGTTAATAAGACCTACTCTTCCCATATAACAATTAGCAACCTGGTAACGACAAAGGTCAATTGGGTGGTCGGTAGTTAATTCTGAATAAACCTTCTTATGTGTTTTACCGAAATTGACAGCGTTGTAGCCCCCGTTAGTTTCAGGAAGTTTTTGTTTGATAATATCTGCCTGAATGGTAACGCCTAAATGATTTGCCTGGCCGGTTAAATCTGCTGAGGTGTGATAGTCAACACCATCTTTTTTGAAAGCAGAATTACGTGTATAACACCACAGCACTGTTGCCATACCCAGCTCATGTGCATACTCAAATGCTTTAGCCACTTCTACAATCTGGCGTTTAGATTCTTCGCTGCCGAAATAAATTGTAGCACCCACAGCGGCCGCACCCATGTTCCATGCATCTTTGATAGTGCCGAACATAATCTGGTCGAAAGAATTTGGATAACTGATAAACTCGTTGTGGTTAATCTTTACAATAAAAGGAATTTTATGAGCGTATTTACGCGCCATAATTCCAAGACCCCCAAAGGTTGAGGCTACTGCATTGCAGCCACCTTCAATGGCAAGCTGTATAATATTCTCAGGATCGAACATAGGAACGTTAGGCGCAAAAGAAGCACCTGCACTGTGCTCAATACCCTGGTCCACAGGAAGGATAGAAACATAACCTGTTCCGCCTAGTCTACCGCCATTAAGGATTGAACTTAGATTGCGCAACGTAGGAATGTTGCGGTTGCTATCTTTCCATATAGTATCAAAGTGTTTTTTACCGGGAAGATGCAGTTGATCTTTTGAAATAGTTTTCGATTGGTGGTTTAAAAGATAGTTGGCCTTTTCGTCACCCAACAGCTTGGCAATGTCGTCTCGTTTCATTCAATTTTATTTTGGGAAGCGAATGTAAAAATTTGATTGGAATGGCTAAATGAGAAACTTCATTACGGTTTCAATGAACTCTTCCGGCTTTTCAGCATGAACCCAATGCCCTGCTGCCTTAACTTCTGTCAATTGATGATTTGGAAATAGCTCACTAAAAGAATGATAGTTAGATACTTGTATGTAGTTTGAGTTTTCGCCCTTTATAAAGAGCGCCTCTCCGGTGAATGGATTAGGAGCAGTTATACCTTTGGAAATGAGTGAATAGTTTTCCCGAAGTGATTCAAGATTAAACTTCCACTGAAATCCTTTTTGATCGTGTTCTGCCCGCTGCAAACCCTTCATCAGAAACTGAACGGTAGTTTCGTCTTCAAGTTTTCCCTGAAG
>JAZKEP010000013.1:0-3586 GCA_040387015.1 Bacteroidota bacterium | reverse complement strand
AGCTTATTATACCGCTCTGCCTATGACCAAATAAACCCTGATTACAGTTTATTTACCAATACCTCTGTTTATTTCCTTACTCACAATAGTTCTACTAACAATCCTCGCTTGGTGTTTGAACAATATATTTTAGACGGTACACCAAAGGAAGAATATTTCATGCATAAGTCTTTAGTGGATTTCCCCGACAAAACCTACTATGAAGGCAACTATTATCAATCAGGTAATATAGAGCTTTATAAATCACCTTATGACCCGGGGGAGGGTTATATAAGAACAGGCTTTTTGAATCAAACCCCTATATCGTTTACAGTAAATACGCCTTTTGTTTATACCCAAGGGCCTAATGCTGTCCTTAGGACTTATTTCGCCAACCATTCGCGGGTTAACAACCAAAACCACCGGGTTGAGATTAAGCTGAATACTAATTTCCTGTTTATTCAACCCACCCCGGCACAAACTTCCGGCTTTCAGCTATTTAAAGACCCTATAAATGTAGGTGCAACACAACTAACCAGTGGCGCTAATACGCTTACGTTTAGAGATTTAGGAAACTCGCTAAGCTTTCGCTCCAATGCGATTGGTTTTATTGAAATGGAATACCCTCGCCAATTCAATTTCGGGGGAGCCGATAAATTCTATTTTAAACTTGCTCCTGCTTCAAACAGGCAGTATTTAGAAATAACAGGATTTAATTCAAGCGGTACCCAACCCTTGCTTTATGACTTTACTAACGGGAAAATATACCGCTCCATTGACCCTGCCGGAACGGCCGTGCTTAGGTTTCTTATCTTATCTTCCGGAACAGCCAGAGATATGTATCTGCGCAGCGATAATGCAAACTCATACACCCAGATTACGCAGATTTCTTCCGGCATTAGTTTCCCTTCTTATCAGCCAAGTGATTATTATATAATCTCACATAGTAACTTGCGCAATGATGGCACTGGTAACGATCCTGTTGAAGAATTTAGGGTTTATCGAAGCAGCAAATATCCTAACGCTCAGGTTGTTGATATTGATATACTGTATGACCAGTTCGGCTATGGCATTAAAAAATCGCCATTAGCCATACGCAACTTTATCAGCTATGCCAAAAATACCTTCGATTTAAAGTATGTTTTCGTTATTGGAAAAGGAAGGGAGAATTTCAAAATAAGAGATGGCGGATCCTCTTATAATCAGTGCCTGGTTCCTACTTTCGGATATCCGGGCTCTGATAACTTGTTGGCCTCTACAAGAGCTAGTGACCTGGCACAAGTAGCTGTTGGAAGATTAGCTGCAGAGAACCGCGCTCAGGTAAGGAATTATCTGGATAAGATTAAGAAATACGAACAGGAACAGAATATAAGCCTGTATGCTTCAGCCCAGGCAATTGAGCCTAAAATCTGGCAGAAAGAATTGCTCCATTTCAGTGGAGGAACTACTCGTGGTGAGCAAACTTCGTTTAAGGGATTTGTTGACAGCTATGGCCGAATTGCCAAGGATACTTTATGGGGGGCCACTACTACTACCTATTCGAAAACCTCCAGCGCTCCTATTGATCAATCTTTAGCGCAAATAATTAAAAACAGAATTAACGAAGGTGTTTCCTGGATTACCTTCTTTGGACACTCCTCTACCGGTGCTTTTGATTTTAGCATTGATGAGCCACAGAATTACAACAACAGCCCTAAGTTTCCAATCATTCTATCCAACGGTTGTTTCTCCGGCTTTATTCATGATGTTACGCAGGGCTTTAGTGAGCGGTTTGTATTTGCCCCCGACAAAGCGGCCATTGCCTTTATGGCAACCTCTAGCCTGTCGTTACCTGTGGGACTTCATAAATTCTCAACGGAAATGTATAATAACGTTTGCGTTAAAAACTATTTCCAGCCACTGGGCAAATCGTTTCAACAGACTTATAACGATGTTATTTGCTGCAGTGTTGATAATACATCATTGGGTGTGGCGTATGAAATGACTCTTCATGGTGACCCAGGGCTTATTCCTAATCAGTATCCTAAGCCCGACTATGCTATTGAATCATCTTCCGTTTATTTTAATCCGGCAACTGTTACTGCCGGAACTGATTCGTTTGACGTAAACATTATTATCACCAACTTAGGAAGGGCTATTGATACGAGCATTACTGTTAGTTTAAAAAGAGAAGTAACTGACATTTCAAATCCGGGTATTATAGTTCCGCCATTCACTTATTTAAAAGTAATTCGCGCGCCTTACTACAAGGACACAGTATCCTTTAAACTTCCGGTTACTATTTCTAATTTGGGTTATGGGCAAAACACCTTTTACCCTTATGTAGATGCCGGCTTTGATATTGATGAAATGGCGGAGCAGAATAATGGCTTAACCATTCCGGTAACTACTTATATACAGAATGATGACATCATTCCTATATATCCTTATGAGTTTGCCATTGTACCCCAAAAAGGAGTAACTCTTAAAGCATCTACCATTAATCCTTTTGCTCCGCTTCGCTCCTATCGAATTCAAATTGATACTTCCGAGCTCTTTACCATGCCTTTAGGTGACACGGTGATTAATCAAATTGGTGGGGTAGTGCGGTGGGCTACTAATGCTGCCCTTTACCAGAAAGACAGCACCGTTTTCTACTGGCGTGTGCGCAGAGATTCAGACAGCGCTGAGTGGCACTATACTTCGTTCATTTACTTACAGGGCGAATACCCTGGCTGGAATCAATCGCATCTTTTTCAGTGGCAGAAAGACAATTACCTGTACATGAGCCTGGATAGCGCTGACAGGGTTTTCAAATTCCCTTCAACCGTACATAACATTCGTGTGAATACAGGGTTTGGGGATGCTATGGGTGGTAACCTAAGTACCATGGAGCTAGGGTGGTACCTTAATAATTCAAATATGCATCTATTGCGTTTTGGAAGGTGTAATGGAGTAGACCGCTACTTTTACGGAGGGCTCACCTTTGCTGTTATTAATAATTTAACGGGGCTACCCTGGGCAAGTATAAACGCTAACGGAGATGACTTTGGCGACCTTTACGGCAATGTTCATTGCCCCGGTTATGGTCCTCAATATGGTTTCGACTTTGCGATTGATGCCAACCACCGTTTTACCATACCTAATTTTATTAATGCTATACCCGCTGGTTTCTATGTACTCATTTATTCGGTGAACGATCCTATATCCGGCACTGCAAACTGGCATCCTGACCTGGTTCAGGCCTTGCAGGCACTGGGTTTTGACCAGGCACCTGATTTTGAGGCAGGAACCCTCAACGGTCCGTTTACCTTTTTTACCCAAAAAGGAAATACTACCTATCCTAAGTTTTTTGCAAATAAACCTGCAAAGCCCGCACCTAACTACGCTAAGCTGGATACTTCATTCAATTTTACCGGTAACTGGAACAGCGGGCAGTTTACCTCGCCTAAAATCGGCCCTGCGGTTGAATGGGGTAGTGTTCATTGGGTGCACGACCCATTTGAAACACCGGACACGGACCTTGATACTATAGATATTATTGGCGTAAAGGCAGACGGTACCGAAAGTGTTCTTCTTACCACCGTTAATCTCAATAACTTTATCAGCAACATCAGTGCGGTTGATT
>JAZKEP010000012.1:15638-17234 GCA_040387015.1 Bacteroidota bacterium | reverse complement strand
ATATCCCGGGGGAGCGGTGCAAGCCCGTATTGCCGAAGCGGGGTCACCAAGACCATCCCCATCTGCATCAAGAAAATAATAATCTCCACTGCCAATTTGCGAATCAGCATCATCGCAATCGAGTGCGGGACCCGTAATATATCCGGGGGGCTGAGGACAGGAATACAACAAGCCCGTGATGCCGCCAAGCCCATCTCCATCGGCATCGGGGTACCAGGCAGTAGCATACCCGGGTATACCTACCCAAGATTGACCGTTAAAGCCTTCAAAGCAATTAGTAGAAGTATTGTAAATAAACGTTCCCGGAGATGGCGATACCAAAGCATCGCGATCTGCCGTACTTAAGCTCGGAATAATACCATCACCAGTAGGACCTGTTGGGCCTGTTGCACCTGTTACACCCGCTCCGGTAGCTCCGTCACTTCCATCCTGTCCATCTGCACCAGTAGCTCCGTCTTGTCCATCGGCACCAGTAGGACCTGTTGCACCAGTAGCCCCGTCACTTCCATCTTGTCCATCAGTGCCTGTTGCACCTGTAGCTCCGTCTTGTCCATCAGCACCAGTAGGACCTGTTGCACCTGTAGCACCGGTAGCGCCTGTGTCCCCTTTTTGTCCGTCCATTCCTTTTGCGCCATTGGATCCTGAAGGGCCTGTGGGGCCTGTAGCACCTGTGGCACCTGCTGTTCCCATTACTCCGGTTGGGCCCGTAGCGCCTGTTGCCCCTGTAACTCCATTTAGACCGTTAGCTCCTGTTGGCCCGGTAGGCCCTGTTGCACCTCGTGCGCCTGTTGCTCCTGTTGAACCAAAAGAGCCATCGCAATTTACAATCCGTACCGTTTGGGTTCCTAAACTAAGTGTTCGTGTAGCGCAATCCCATACCAAAGCAGGAGTAGTAGAACCTCCGTTACCACCCGCAGCCCGTGAGCCGCTACCGGCATTGTCATCTACACTGCCTGCTTGCCGTGCATACAAAGCATAAGGCACGCTCAACAAATCTGCTGTACCCATATCGGCAAATACTCCTTTGCCTTCCATATCAATTTCTACCTGCAGGTATTTAGCACCTATACCCCAGTTCACTTCTTCTAAACGCGAAGACTCACCTATGTGCAAATTAACCAGCCCAAGCGGATTGGTTTTGGCTGCCTGCACTTCGCGGAACACTACTGGTCCGCTGACAGCGCCATCGTGAATAGTAAAACGAAAAACAACTGCGCGATTAGCCATGGACTGACCTTCGGCATTGCGAACAATTGTTTGATAATTCATCTTTTGAGGAGGCTGTGCCATCAGCAGAAAAGACATGAATACGAGCGTAATAAGCAAGGAGATATTTTTCATGCGATTAGGTTTAATGAACCGTAAAAAATAATTTCGAAAATAGTATCCGGTTGAAAGTCATGTGTCGCTGAGCTTTCAAAGCTATAATAAGCCCTTACTAGATAGGAAACAAGATAGTGCATTGAATATTTAGCACTTCTCTGATGCTAAGCCTTCCCCGCCCTTAGCATTGCCAACATTTTATTTCAGGCTTTGCAAATACATCTGCTCCACCTTAGCACGCGCCCAAGGTGTTTTGCGCAAAAAAATTAGGCT
>JAZKEP010000012.1:7092-15628 GCA_040387015.1 Bacteroidota bacterium | reverse complement strand
AACCATATTTCGCTACCAAATGGTTTAGCATTTGTTCGAGTGTAATGCCATGCAAAGGGTCTCCTTTCTTGTTCATGTTTCAACTTTAAAAAATCAATTCATAAACCAATAGTTGCAATATACCGATTACTTAAATGGCTGTATGGTTTTTTAGGTTTTAAAATTCCCGAGCCCGAGGCATACCATGCTCTTCCAAGTGTTAAGCGAAGCGCACTTGGAAGTTTTAAACAACAAAAAGTCTCCTGAGTTTTTCTGCCATCTACTCCTTTACAAACCTCCTCACTGCTCTTTGTTTCTCATTTCATACGGTTCTAATTCTTCTTCAGTCATGAGCGTTAAATTAAGGGCGCGTTAAACCCCTGTCCGGCTTTGAATTCCTGCCTTGCCGGCCGGCAGGCGTAGGTTACACATCTTGGTAGAAACACCGGAACAAGAATTTTCCTACCCGACCGCTAATTGCCGCACCCGAATGATTAATTGTGTGAGACCTGCATGTCGGTGAACAGGGTCCGCCAGAGACATCTGGCGGGGCGGTCTACTTGATTACCGCCTGTGGTTTGGGTAAATTATAGACATAATTTCTTTCGCTACAGAAGGACGATAGTGAGATTCTTCATAGTAGTTATGGTAGTCAGCTGTAATAGAATTTATACCTGAAAAATCGTAAACGTTTTCAGTTCCAAAAATATCCATTAGCACACTGGCATCGTTTTTATCAAGTTTTAATTGATCATATAATGGGTTGATAACTATCTTAAAATTTGTAGAATGTGCTTTGAAAATATTTTTAATGTTATTCAACATTTCTATCTGTACTTTTCGAATAGCTGCAGCAGAAAATTTTTGCATTGTATCACGATGATAGAATAGTCTCATTTTTTTACTGTCATAATATTTGGAGGGATCAACTTTAATAATCTCTTCAAAAACCGAAAGCTTCATTTCATTGTATTTGAGATTATAACCTACAGGCGTGTCATCTAATAGAACTCCTTTTTTCATATACGCTTTAAAGTGTCCTGATAATTTAAAATCTAAATAGGCCCGTAAAAAGCGCTGCGAACAAAATGCTTTAAAGAATATCAGTTGAAAATCAAACATCCTTTGCCCTGATAGCAAAGGATGCTTAATAAATAAATGACCTTCAGAGTTGGTTGTTCCGGATAAAGTGGAATGATCTAATATCAGTAACACATTTGAAATATCAACTTGTTTTTGGTGAAGGAATTCGAGCTTCTTATTAATGCCGTATAAAGTTTCATCTGAGGCATTAAAATGGAAACATTTATCTGAACCAATATACTTTTGCCATGTATCCATCTCATAAAACCGGGACCTGGAATTGCCTATGATAAATGAATTATAATTATACGTTGAATAGTTGTTCAGGAATGTTTCCATGTCAACGTAATCATAATTCAATGTTACGTACCTTGGAGTTCCGGAGACAAAATAGGACCTGTATTTGTAGATAACCTGGAATGGATCGTAATGAAAGTATAAAATCACCAATATTGAAATGGGGACTAATATGATTGCTAGAAAGCTGCTCAGTTGCTTAATAAACTTCCTCATCATATTCCCTTAAAATTGGAAATAAATAAATTGTTGCTCTTTTCCTGTAAACTTGAAAATCGCTAAAATGATCGCATAATACATTGCCCATCTCACAGGCCTATGCCATGTTGTTCCTAAATAAGCAATTGCATATTGTTGTTCTCTGCCAAGCCATTCAATAATGAAAAATATACCTGTCAAAAAAACAATTGGAATAGATCTCCCAATCCCGGTGAAATGGGGAATTGTAAACAATGAACTTGAAAATATTTCAGAGATGTAACTAAAAGCATGTGTAACATTGGCAGCACGAAAGAAAATCCAGGCAAATACAGTTAAGCCAAAAGTAATGCCTATTGATAAAAACTCTTTTATGGATGGAAAGTATTTGTCTTTTGCTACAATGTCAAGGTTGTTTCTGTGTGTATTAAAAATTATTGAAGGCATTATATATAAAGCATTTAGAAAACCCCAAACAATAAAAGTCCAATTTGCACCGTGCCAAAAACCGCTTGCAAGAAAAATGATGAAGGTATTTCGTACCTTCATCAGCATACCGCCTTTACTTCCACCCAATGGAATGTAGAGATAGTCTTTAAACCAAGAAGATAGTGAAATATGCCAGCGTCTCCAAAATTCGGCAATGTCTCGCGAAAAATATGGAAATGCAAAGTTTCTTAAAAGGTCTATTCCAAATAGACGAGCGGTACCTAATGCAATATCAGAATATCCTGAAAAGTCACAATAGATTTGAAACGTAAAAAATAATGCGCCTAATACAAGTGTACTTCCGGAATAGTCAGCAGAGTTATTGAAAATTGTATTTGCATATTCTGCACAGTTGTCAGCTATGACAATCTTTTTGAATAAGCCCCATAAGATTTGTCGCAAACCATCAACAGCTTTTGAATAATCAAATTCCCTTTTTTTAAGAATCTGAGGTAAAAGATGAGTTGCTCTTTCTATCGGACCTGCCACAAGCAAGGGGAAAAAGCTAACGAAAACAGAATAATCAACGAAGCTTCTTTCCGGTTTTATTCTGTTTTTGTAAAGGTCAATAACATAGGATAACCCATGAAAAGTATAAAAGGAAATGCCTACAGGTAACATTACTTGTAAAGAACCTAAATTTGCTTTTAAACCCAATAGAGATAGTCCATCCGCAAATGAACCAGCAAAAAAGTTATAGTATTTAAAAACTCCAAGAAAACCTAAATTGACACCGATACTAAGCCACAACCAAAACATTTTCTTTCTCCGGTTTGTGGCTTCGTATATTTTAATACCCGTAAAGTAGTCTAATAAGGTCGAAAAAATAAGTAAAAACATAAACCGCCAATCCCAGCAAGCATAAAAGAAGTAACTTGAAACGAGGAGTAAAATGTTTTGAAGTCTTAAATTCCCTTTTGCCGCAAACCAGTAAAGTATAAAAACAATCGGTAAGAATATCGCAAAGTCTATTGAATTAAAAATCATATCGTCTGTCTGTACTGTAATCTAATCTGCCTGTTTTTTTACTCTTGGCGGTAACTTGTAAATACACGAAATTTCTATCCGCTAAACATACCTTAAACTTTCACTTTTTACTCCTCCATTTTAATAAATCTGAATCTTCTAACGCACTTTCTATTCCTGCTTAAATCTCATGCTGTTCCACGTCATTTTCCGGAAGACCCCTAAGAGCGAATTTTTTTAAAAGCTATCTTCACCCCATGAAAATCTTCCTTCTTTTCCTATTCCCTTCCCTGGGGTTTTCTCAACTATCCCAATTTAATTTCTACGAATCCAAGAACACAAGTGAGAAGACAGACACTACAAAAAAAGCATTGTCAGTGCCCAGCCTTACCACCTATCCCGATACCGGAATAATTATGTGGAGCGCTGATACTATTCATTGGATTCCCTCCGGTGGAATTGTATTGGGAAAGGAAATCAGCGGATACTATTTTGATTCAAGGACCAAAAGCTATTTGAGAAAATAATATAGTGGTTGTTTAGGCAAACCCTGCTTCTCATGTCTTGCAGTTCTTGTTATGTACTTCCGCTTCACTCTGCCTTTATAAAACGTGTTATCTCGCTACCTGATTTTAAGAAATAAAGTCCTGAAGCAAGTTCCGAAATCTGGATTGCTGTAGTTGGCAACGTGCTTTGTTTTATTAATAATCCCGTAACTGATAATATTTGATACCCATTGTTACAGTCCACATTTATAGATGTATTTGAAGGATTTGGAAATACGTGCTTTCCTACTTCCAAACTTAAATCTTCAACAGAAAGTGGAATACAGCCGGTAGTTCCGGTTAATGTTGAAAGGCTGTCGCATAAAAAATGATAGTTGGCAATGTCCGTTGAAGTCATGCTTGATGTATTTAAAAGCAGGTTGTTATTTTCTTCTACATCAATCGTTTGGTTGTAAAACTCTTCGTTACCATTGTCGAAACGTAAGAGGTGATAATTATCATTGCGAATGGTTTTACCATCATCGGTGGTGGCCGGAGTATTAAAAGTTTCTGTAAAAATCCAGGTTCGGTTGGTGCTGGTTTCATTTTTTATGGTTGGCAGAAATGTTCTGCTGTCTACAATTGTTGAAGCAGGTATTGAATTTTTCCAATTTTGAAAACCACACATTTCTGCAATGGTTGCAAATAAATCAGGTGTATTAATAAGTGCGTTACTTGCTCTGTACCCGTTTACAACGCATGGTCCCTTAATTAGCATGGGCACACGAACTCCATAGTCGTAGATGGTTCCTTTGGATTTTGAAGGGTTTGCAATTTGGGCAACTTGCGGTTGGTTCCCATTATCGCCAATAAAAATAATATTGGTGCTATCCATTAAATTATTCAGGATTAAATAGGCAAATAATCTACCTATTTCAGCGTCCATTGCTTGCAGGGAGGCTTTAAAATACTTTTCAGGATATGCTGTAATGTCGGCTGTTATTCCGCTCAAACCTGTTGTGTCGCAAAGTGAAGGAGGCGGTAAATGGAATGGTGTGTGTGGTGCATTAAAAGCTAACCAAAGAAAAAATGGCTTACTCTTACTCATGGTATCCATCCAATCTATTGCATCATTAACGGTTTGTGTTGTTGCATAAGTTGTAACGGTATCTAAAATTCCGTTTTTCACTCTTTGGTAATTGTAGTAGTTTGTAATTGCACCGTTAAAATTTCCTGAATACAAATCAAAACCCAGCTTGTTTGGATTTAGTCGTTTGGTTGGTGTATTCATGGTGAGATGCCACTTGCCTATACAGGCGGTATTGTATGTTTGGGGAGCATAATATTTTAAGACTTTGGCAATGCTCATTTCAGCGGTGTCAATTTGTGGTGAAGTTATCCCTGTAACAGCACCACCAACTCCTGTGCGAAATGGATATCTTCCTGTCAGTATTCCGGCTCGTGTCGGTGAACAGACCGGTGCTGCCCAAACGTTGGTAAACTTAATACCGCTTTGGGCTAATGCGCAGATGTTGGGAGTTTTTGCTGTATCGGTTGTAGTACTAAAACAACCTAAATAATCCGGACTTAAATCATCAGCAATAATTAGAATCATGTTTTGTTGTGCATCGGCTTCCGAAATAACTAGCATACAAAGGCCAAATAACAATAGTGTAAATCTTCTTATCATTCTTTATGTTGTGTGTTTCACTTCGACTCGTAAAATCGTCAAAGGATTAAACGGTAACGCTGGTAAACTTACAACACATTTTGAGCTTGCATATAACACAAATATATACGAACCAACATGACACCTGGTGTTCTCAATATCTCTAAAATACGGAATTTGCAACTTAAAGCTTCGCTAAGTTCGGTATCTGTTTCGGTCTGTTCGGCATCAGCTTCCCGGCTTCTGCTTCACGTTGCGCGATAGAGTTTTGGAGCTCCTTTACAGGCGTAAGATGCTTCACTGCTGCTACAGTAAACATTGTATGATTGCTAAAGACTTAAGATACCTTCTATCGAATAAGTGTTACCGTTCCGGTATGCACTTTTTCAGTGTAATTATCAAGGTAAACCAGTTTAACCAAATAAACCAACACGGTAGGATTCAGTGGCTTGCCTTTATAGGTTCCGTCCCATTTGAAGTTTATATCGCTGCTTTCATAAACCTTTTCTCCCCAGCGGTCAAACACACCTACACTAAATTGTTTCCACGCCTCCTTGTTTCCAAAAGTTTCGAAAAAATCGTTACTGCCATCGCCATTAGGTGTAAACGCATTGGGAATATAGATAGTATAATTGGGGATTACGGTCACATGTACCACATCCGTTGCAATACATCCGTTTACATCGGTTCCGGTTACATAGTAAGTAATGCTCTCCACAACTGAAGAAGTAGGGCTCACACAATCAGAGCAATCCAATCCGTTAGAAGGAGTCCACAACACACTTCCGAAACTGCTGCCAATTGCTGAAACATTCAGGTCAACCGTTTGGCCGAGGTTAATAACAAAAGTATCAGGCGTAGCATTAATACTAAATAGGGCATTATCAATTATGAAGAAAGTAGAATCTGCCATACATCCGTGATCATCGGTTACCGTTACCGAATAGGTTCCTGTATTAAGCAAAGATAAATCTTCACTCGAGGCCCCGTTGCTCCATAAAAACGAGAGAGGAGGGAACGAAGAAGATGAAGTTATATCAATAGTCCCGTTCTGCACCTCAGCACAAGGAATGTTAGTCGCAATTCCGCTCAATGCCACACCTGGCAATTCAGTTACCAATATATTGTTTGCCCCGATGGTACAACTGTTAGCATCTGTCACTAGCACATTATAGCTTCCTCCTGCTATATTAGAATTGACGGCCGTTGGGTTTCCGTTGCTCCAGCTAAAGCCATACGGAGAAACTCCACCGCCTACTGTAGCTGTAATACTTCCATCACCATTGCCCGGACACGATACATCAACTACCACGGTGCTTAGCGTTAAAGCACCTGGTTCTGTAATATTCATATTAGTTAGAACAAAAGAGCAGCTATTCGCATCGTTGGTAGTTACAGAATAAGAACCGGCAGTTAAGCCACTTACAGAAGGTGAATTAACCGATGGTGTAGTACTCCATTGGAAAGAATAAGCAGGAACCCCGCCCGTTGCAGTCAGGTTAATACTTCCTGTATTAGCACCGTTGCAGTCAACATTGGTAGAAGTATGGCTTACTGTCAACTGTGCAGGTTCAGTAACAGTTTCGCTGGCAGTTTGCGTACAGTTGTTAGCATCGGTAACGGTAACCAAATAAGTTCCCGCCCGCAGCGAATTGATAGAATCGGTTGTCTGTCCCGGGTTTGTGTTCCAAAGATAGTTATAGGGTGAGGTGCCTCCGCCAGCGGTAACAATGCAGGAGCCTATAGCATCACCAAAGCAAAGTTCATCTGTTCTGTTGGTTGAAATACTTAGAGCCGAAGCAGGTTGCGAAACTGTTTCAGTACCCGTTGCGCTGCATCCCTGAATATCAGTAACCGTTACGTTATAAGTTCTCGCACCTAGTTGCGTAGCAGTTGCAGTAGTTTGAGCAGGAGTAGAGTTCCAGTTATAAGAATAGCTGCCGTAACTGCCGCTGGCGTTTACGGTAACAGTGCCGGTTGTGTTGCCAAAGCATAATACGCTAGTATGCGAAGTGATAAGAATAAGTTCAGTAGGCGGAGGTGCTACAGTAATGCTTGCACTGGCTGTGCAATTGTTGGCATCGGTAGCTACAACAGTATAGCTTCCCGGAGGAATATTTGAAACACTTTGAGTGTTTTGAACAGGAACGGTATTCCATGAATAAGTATAACCTAGCGTTCCACCATTTGCATTGGCAGTAGCTGATGCCAAGGGCTGGCCGAAACAAGTTGGTGCAGAAAGACTGGGTACTACACTTACAGCAGAAGCAGGTTGGCTTACAACGGAAGAAATAGTTGCGGAGCAACTGTTAGCATCGGTAACGGTTGCCACATAAGTTCCGGCTATTAAACTAATGGCCACGGAAGTTGCCTGTGCAGGTGTTGTATTCCAAACGTAAGTGTATCCGGGAGTTCCGCCAAAAGCAGCTGCGGTAGTGCTGCCCGTGTTTCCACCAAAACATAAAACATCAACGTGGCTTTCGGTAACAGAAACTGGCGTTGAAGGTTGACCGATCGTAGCACTTGACGTAACTGTACAAGAGTTAGCATCGGTAACCGTTATGGTAAACGTTCCTGCTGGTAAAGCAGTTGCAGCTGCGGTTGTTTGCGTGGGAGTAGAGTTCCAGTTATAGGTATAGCCTAAGGTTCCGCCTGATGCAGTTACGGTAGCTGTACCTGTACTTTGCCCGAAACATAATATGTCTGTTTTTGAGGTACTGGCTGTTAATGTAGTTGGTTCACTAACTACCGCGCTCGCGCTTACGCTACAGGTATTTGCATCGGTAACAGTTACTGTATAAGTTCCTGCTGCAATAGCTGTTGCAGTTGCGGTAGTTTGCGCAGGAGTCGTATTCCACAAATACGTATAGCCAGGAGTACCTCCGCTTGTCAAAGAAGTTATAGACCCGTTACTTTGTCCAAAGCATCGTGCATCTGCAGGGGTTAATGTAACAGCTGGTGAATTAAGTGGTGGCGGAACATTAAAGGTGGCGGTGGCAGTACATGCACTGGCGTCCGTTGCGGTTACGATGTAAGAACCTCCGCCAAGATTAGTGGCTGTAGCAGTATTTTGAGGAGGAACAGTATTCCATGCATAAGTATAAGGCGCGTTTCCTGAAGCAGCAGAAGCTGTAATGGACCCGCTGGTGTTGCAAGTGGGATTGGTTATAACTCCGGTGACACTTATTTGAGAAGGCGAACTTATAGTTATACTACTGCCGGTGGCGGTGCATAAGTTTGCGTCAGTAGCAGTAATATTATACGTACCGGCAAAAAGATTTCCATTCTCCTGCGTGGTGGGTCCGTTACTCCAAAGAAAAGTAATGGGTTGGGTTCCTCCTGAATAACTCATGTATGCTGAGCCCGCGCT
>JAZKEP010000012.1:0-7082 GCA_040387015.1 Bacteroidota bacterium | reverse complement strand
GGTGGCATCAATAACAGTTGGGGTAAGAACAATTGGCTGGGGCTGTGTAATCACAATACTTGCAGTAGCTGTGCAGGTATTGGCATCCGTTACCGTAACAGAATAATTTCCTGCGGGTACACTGCTGAGTGTAGAGTCAGTCTGAGGAGGGGTTGTATTCCAGTTAAAACTGAACGGAAGATATTGCCCTGATGCATGAACCGTAGCCTGTCCGTTACTCATACCCGGGCAAGCAACACTTTGATCAATAGTGGTTGTGAGTATCGCAACACTTGGTGGCAAAATCGGACTCATGTTATCCACTAAAATGTAGGGGCCATCAGTGCAGCCAAGGCTATTAATGTAAATAGCAATGTAAGGCCAATTCTGTGAAGGAGTAAAGCTCACCGTATAGTTCTGCCAGGTATCATAAGGAGTTATATTTCCTGATTGCCAAAGTAATTCTCCAAAATCACAAGGATTGTTTCCTCCCCATATCTGACACTCTGCACATCCTGGGTCAATACCAATACCAGGGTCTGAGGTTTGTACGTTGGCAAGGTCTATCGTAAATGTGTAAAAAGTTCCCGCAGTCATTGGACTACTTAATAAACCAGCAGCCCCTTCTTGCCATCCTGTGGAGGCCTGATGCACTAAGCCAAGATATGCACTTCCATTCGTAGGAGGCAAGTTTATTCCCCATGACCCCGGTTGTGTATCGGGAGTTTGCGAAGGTTGGCAATTGGTCCATGGTGTTGGTGTAACGTGTGCTTGGGGTGTTCCCTCAAACGAAGGATTTTGAATGGTAAGAGCGGGCAAAGGAACACATTGAGAGAAAATATTTTGTTCGGTAATGAGTGCGATAAACAAAATAGCTACACAGCGTATAATTAGCTTCATCGTGGGTTTTTAAGTTGTTATTTACTTATAGTAGTAAAAATAGGCATTTGAGTTGTATCTGCGCTAAAATAAATAACAACATCATGTTTATCTGGTTGTTCACTTCCATCTGCAAATTTGCGCAACAAACTTTTTAGTATAGGTTTGTTATCCCGACTAATCGGGATATTCTTCACTAAACAATTTTTTATGGCTAATAAGGATGGTAAAGTGGATCTTAAAAATTTAAGCTTCTCAGATAGTGTCTCCTATTACTTTGATAAGGCAGCTCCATTTACAGGGGCACCAAAAGGTTTGTTAGATCAAATCAAAGCCTGTAATAGTATCTATAAAATGAATTTTCCTGTAAAATATGGAGATGAGGTGAGGGTAATAGAAGCCTATCGTGTGCAACATTCACATCACCGTATGCCCACCAAGGGCGGGATTCGTTATTCACTTCAGGTAGATCAGGATGAAGTAATGGCGCTGGCAGCGTTAATGACTTACAAATGTGCATTGGTAGATGTGCCGTTTGGTGGCGCTAAAGGAGGAATTAAAATTGCTCCCCGTAAAACACCGCCCGACATTTTAGAGAATATTACCAGACGCTATACGGCCGAGTTGGTTAAGAAAAACTTTATTGGGCCGGGCATAGATGTTCCGGCTCCCGATTACGGTACCGGTGAAAGGGAAATGGCATGGATACTGGATACCTATGTTACTCTCCGTCCTGGTGAGATAGATGGGTATGCGTGTGTTACAGGTAAGCCGGTTTCTCAGAATGGAATTAAAGGAAGAACCGAGGCTACAGGAAGGGGAGTGGTTTATGCTTTAAATGAAATCTGCTCACATGCAGATGACATGAAGGATCTAGGCCTCGCGAAAGGCCTTAATGGTAAAAGAGTAATTATTCAGGGATTAGGGAATGTAGGATATCACACAGCCAAAATTATTCGTGAGTATGGGGCTATTGTTATTGCCATTGCCGAAAACGATGGAGCGGTGTATAATGAAGGCGGAATTGATCCGGTTGATTTGTATAAGTATCGCCAGGAGTATAAGACAGTAATGGGTTATGGGAAAGGCAAGGTGATTAAAGATAGCGCCTCCGCTCTAGAGTTAGATTGCGATATCCTGATTCCTGCTGCGCTTGAAAAACAAATTACCGAGAAAAATGCACCGCGAATTAAAGCGCGGATAATTGCCGAAGCTGCCAACGGTCCTGTAACGCCAGCTGCAGAGCAAATACTTTTGAAGAAAGGGGTAATGATTGTTCCTGATATTTATGTCAACGCAGGTGGTGTAACCGTTTCTTATTTCGAGTGGTTGAAAAACCTTTCGCATGTTCGTTTTGGAAGAATGCAAAAAAGGTATGAGGAAAAACATCAAACCAATTTCATTAAGCTGGTAGAAGATCTTACCGGTAAAACCGTTTCCAAATCGCGTATTGAGCAACTCATACATGGTGCGGAAGAAATAGATTTGGTAAACTCGGGGTTGGAAGATACCATGATAGAAGCCTATAATGATATCCGTGACTATAAGAAACGGAGGAAATCAGAAATTGATCTTCGCACAGCTGCTTTCGCTGTTTCTATCAACAAGATTAAGGATAGCTATTACGCGATGGGAATTTTCCCATAATTCAAAACGAATGATGAATAGTAATACATTTCTTTTTTGCTTTCACCATTTGCCACTTTTTATTTACTACTTACTGTAATATGAATTACGACATTGGGAAATTTATTGACGAAGCGTTAGCTGAGGATATAGTTGACGTTGAGGGGCAAATTCCCACGGGAGACCATTCCTCTTTGGCGTGTATTACAGAAAGGAAAGATAGCCGTGCTCATTTGCTTTGCAAAGCAGAAGGTATTCTTGCAGGAGTAGAATTGGCAGAGATTGTTTTCAAAAGAGTAGATGAAGGTCTTAAGTTTGAAAGGATTCTGGAAGATGGGATACGAATTAAAATGGGCGATATTGCTTTTAAAGTGCATGGCGATGCAAAGTCCATTCTGCGGGCAGAGAGAGTGGTGCTAAACTTCATGCAACGAATGAGTGGTATCGCAACCCATACTTCAAAGTTTGTAACGCAGCTTGCCGGGACTAACGCAAAGATTCTTGAAACAAGGAAGACAACTCCTGGCTTTCGTTACTTCGAAAAATGGGCGGTGCGTGTTGGTGGTGGACACAACCATCGTTATGGTTTGTATGACATGATTATGCTAAAGGATAATCATATTGATTTTTGCGGAGGAATTGAAAAAGCCATACGCGCAGTGCAGAAGTACCAAAAGCAAAATAATCTGAACCTCTTAGTTGAGGTAGAAACAAGAAGTCTGAAAGACATACAGGAAGTCATACGGGTTGGACATATCAATAGAATCATGTTCGACAACTTTACTCCCGAAGTAATGAAGCAAGCGGTGCAATTAGTAAATAAGAAATACGAAACGGAAGCTTCAGGAGGAATTACTCTTGACACAGTTCGCTCTTTTGCAGAAACAGGAGTTGATTTTATATCCGTAGGAGCGCTAACACATTCTTCGCCTAGCTTAGATTTGAGTTTGAAAGCTTTTTGATTTTCAATTCGTAATCCACATTCTCAAATAATATCTTCGTTTCATGGAACCCGTTCAGAAAAAGAAAATCATGTTTATTATAAATCCCATCTCCGGGGTTTATAAGAAGAAGAACGTTCCTGAAAAAATTGCCCGTTATATTGACTATGTCAAGTACGACTATACTATTCGGTTTACACAGTATGCGGGACATGCAACTTTAATTACCCAGCAGGCCGTTGCTGAAGGCTACGATGTGTGTGTAGCAGTTGGTGGCGATGGCTCCATTAATGAAGTTGCCCAGAGTTTGGTAGGCACCAACACAGCCCTTGGTGTGCTGCCTTATGGTTCAGGAAATGGTTTTGCTACGCATTTAAAAATTCCACCGCGTGATCCCGAAGGCTCCATCAATGTTTTAAACACCGGTAAAACTGTAAAGATTGATATGGTGAAATCAAACCTTCGGTATTTTATCAGCAATGCCGGCTTTGGAATTGACTCAGCCGTGGCGCGCAGGTTTCATCATCATACCATTCGGGGCCTTACTTCTTATGCTTGGGCGGTTGTAAAAGAGTTGCTTTTATATTTTCAGCCCTTTCATGCAAAGGTGGAGATTGACGATACCTTTATTGAGCGCGATTTTTTTCTGTTCACCGCTTTCAATGCCAATCAATATGGCTATGACTATGCAGTGTTTCCATTTACAAGTCTTAAAGACGGAGTGCTGGATGTAATTGTGCTCAACCGCTTCCCCGTTTGGAAATTATTCTGGATTGTAGGCTGTTTAATAGCCAAGCGGGCTGACCTGATTAAAGAGGCTGAATCATATCGCGCGAAAAGAATTTTCATACATGGCAATAAGAAAATGGTTTACCAGTTTGATGGTGATTCGGTTATTCATCATGAAGATGTAAGCTTTGAGGTAATTCCTCAATGTATAAGTGTGATAGTTCCTGAAGAGTTGAATGCATATTGAGAAAGGTTGATGAGTTAATGCTTAATCGTTAATAGCAATACAATGAAACATCGCGATGATAAGAACAGGGTTGTGTTTTCAACTAACCCCGGTTTCAAACAAGAAGAGGTGAATGGTGAGCATGAAACTGTTGCTGCCAATCAGCAAACGCTTTATGTTTCGCTCGAAAGATTGAAAGGCGGTAAGGTTGCCACCATCGTTGAAAATTTTATTGGCAGCGAAAAAGATTTAGAAGCCCTCGGCAAGCATCTAAAAAACAAATGCGGCACAGGAGGAACCGTGAAAGATGGAATTATCCTCATTCAAGGCGAACAAAGAGATAAAGTAATTGGGATTTTAAATTCCCTCGGATACAAAACCAAAAAGAAGGGCGGATAAATTTTTCCACACCCCCTTTAAACTCCCTTTCCTTTCCTTAACTTCGCCATCATTAGCTTTCTGCTAATTTGTTTCCCCGATTTACGAATAACGATTAACCTTTCCCGCTCATGCCCGAATTCATACACCTCCATTCCCATACCCAATATTCACTGCTCGATGGCGCTGCCAGCATTTCATCAATGTATAAAAAGGCGGCAAGGGATGGAATGAAGGCACTCACCATTACCGACCACGGCAATATGTTTGGCGTATTCGATTTTGTGGCGGAAGCAAGCAAGCATAAACTCGCAGATGGCTCTCCCGTTAAGCCAATTGTGGGTTGCGAGTTTTATGTAACTGAAGACCGGTTCATTCAAACCTTCACGAAAGAAAAGAAGGATAAGCGCTATCATCAGTTGCTTATTGCGAAAAATGCAGACGGCTATAAAAACCTGATGAAGCTTTGCTCTCTTGGTTACACCGAAGGTTTATACAGCAAGTATCCGCGCATTGACAGAAGCCTGATTGAAAAGTATCATGAGAATCTGATTGCAACCACCTGTTGCATTGGTGCCGAAGTCCCCCAGGCTATTTTAAAGAAAGGAGAAGAAGTAGGGCGGAAAGTTTTTGAGTGGTATCTGAATTTGTTTGGCGAAGACTATTATATCGAGTTACAACGTCATGGCATGGCCGAGCAGGAAAAGTTGAATGAGGTTCTGCTTCGCTGGTCGAAAGAATACAACGTAAAAGTGATTGCCACGAACGATTCGCATTACACCGACCAGCAGGATTCAAACGCACACGATATTTTGCTTTGTATCAATACAGGTGAAAAGCAAAGCACACCTACTAACAAAGAATTTTCGGATGAAGAAGGTGCGATGAAGGGTAAACGGTTTGCCTTTTTCAACGATCAGTTCTATTTCAAAACGCAACAGGAGATGAGCGACCTGTTTAAAGACATTCCTCAGGCCGTAGAAAACACGATGGATGTTTTCCATAAAGTAGAACATCTGAATTTGAAAAAAGATATCCTGCTGCCCAACTTCCCTATACCTACAGAATTTCAGATTCATTCGGATAGTGTGCTGAACCAATGGGAATATCTGAAGCACATAACCTTAGAAGGTGCGCACAAACGCTATAAAGAAATGACAGCCGAAATTGAAGAGCGCATCAATTTCGAGTTGCACACCATCAAGACCATGGGTTTCCCCGGGTACTTTTTGATTGTTGCAGATTTCATTAAAGCAGGTCGCGACATGGGCGTATTGATTGGTCCGGGTCGGGGTTCAGCTGCCGGTAGCGTAGTAGCGTATTGTATTGGTATTACCAACATTGACCCTATCGCCTACAGCCTACTCTTCGAAAGGTTTTTAAACCCCGACAGAAAGAGCTTACCGGATATTGATACTGACTTTGATGATGAAGGCCGCGACAAGGTGATTGATTATGTAGTGAAAAAATACGGCAAACAACAAGTAGCCCAGATAGTTACTTATAGCACTATGGCTGCCAAAGTGAGTATTAAAGATGTAGCGCGCGTTCTCGATTTACCTTTGAATGAATCGCTTGCGCTCACTAAATTGGTTTCTGACCGTCCCGGTATTACGCTCAACAGGTTACTGCATGCCCCACTTGATGGTAAAGATAGTTTGAAAGAAAAGGAACAGTTAGCCAGCGAAGAGATAGAAGATGCGAAACTGCTGCGCAAAAAATATGAAAGTGATTCTGCGGAAAGCAAGGTTTTACATGAAGCAGAGAAACTGGAAGGTGGTATGCGCGGCACAGGTGTTCATGCTGCGGGAATTATTATAGCCCCGAAAGATTTGACCGAGATTGTTCCGGTGGCTACTTCGAAGGATACCGATTTATGGCTCACGCAATTTGAAGGGAAAGTAATTGAAGATGCCGGAGTAATCAAGATGGACTTTTTGGGTTTGAAAACCCTCACCATTATTCGCGATGCGTTAAAGTTGATTGAGCAAAACCGCGGAATAAAAATTGATATTGATACCATTCCTCTGGATGATAAAAAAACCTTTGAGTTGTATCAGCGCGCAGAAACGAATGGTACGTTCCAGTTCGAGTCGCCAGGCATGCAGAAATATCTGAAAGAGTTAAAGCCTGATAAGTTGGATGACTTGATTGCTATGAATGCACTCTACCGTCCCGGTCCTATTGCTTATATCCCGAATTACATTTTGCGCAAACACGGTAAAGAAAAAATTACGTATGATTTGCCGGAGATGGAAGAGTTTCTGAAAGATACGTATGGTATTACCGTATACCAGGAGCAGGTGATGTTGCTTTCGCAAAAA
>JAZKEP010000011.1:26529-27210 GCA_040387015.1 Bacteroidota bacterium | reverse complement strand
GCGCTTAACCTGTCATCGGGGGCAAATCCTGTTTCTTACACATGGAACTGGGGCGATGGAACCAGCGATACAGGAACCACTGTTTCGCATACTTATCCTAACTCAGGTACGTTCAACATCTGCTTAAGCATTTCAGATATCGAGGGTTGCAACGAAACGTACTGCGACTCTTCTACCTATATTTATAAAACAGAGAGTGCCGTTATTGTAAACGTAGTTTCGCAAATACCTACAGGTATTAATCCGGTTGAGCACACCGAAACAATCCGTGTTTATCCAAACCCTTCTGTGGGGCAGTTCGCTGTTACTGGCTATGCAGACTTTGAAGACGTAACGCTCAGTATTGTAAACTCACTTGGACAACTTACGCTTCAGCAAAACCTTTCAAAAGCAAACAACGTTTTTGAGTTGACCGGGCCACCAGGAATTTATTTTGCTTTGTTGAAAAGTTCAAACCTAAAAATAGAAAGGTTTAAACTTATTAAGGAATAGGGTGTGCCCGGCTTTCGGCCATCTACCGGAATTTTTGAGCCGTTGCCAATGTTATAGTTCCCCCGTTCTTCCAACTCAACATCCGGAAAACTTGGAACAACGGGACTAAAATTCGGTAAGTAATTCCAAACCCATTTGTTTAAATATAAAAGCCAGGATAAAGGCTTCCTTATTCAACATGTACTCTAT
>JAZKEP010000011.1:25518-26519 GCA_040387015.1 Bacteroidota bacterium | reverse complement strand
CCATATGCCCCGCTGTGTCCCCCGTCTTCTTCGTAATAAAGAACATGCGGCTTCGTGTTAGAAGAATTTTGCTGAAGAGCGGAAACAAATTTATAAGAATGAAAAGGAGGTACGCGGTCATCATTTTCTCCGGTTACCAAAAGCGTGGCAGGATAGTCCACCCCTTTTTTAATGTTGTGCAAAGGAGAATATCTGAACAGGTTCATAAATTGAGCGGAATCTTTTATGGTGCCATATTCTTCGTCCCAAAGTCCGGAACCAGTATAATAATGATACCGGAGCATATCATACAAACCCATTTCACCAACAACCACTTTAAAAAGTTCAGGACGTTGAGCAAGTACGGCTCCCACCAGCAAGCCTCCGTTAGAACCACCTTGTATAGCTATACGCTCAGTACTGGTATATCCGCTGTCAATTAAATATTCGGCAGCCCTAATAAAATCATCAAAACTGTTCTGTTTGTTTAAAACTTTACCCTGAGCGTGCCAGTCATGTCCCAGTTCGCCACCACCTCTTATAAGCGGTATTGCGAGTATCCCGTTATTTTCAAACAAAATAATATTAGAGTAATCGTAGTTTGGAGTTAATGACTCACCAAAACCCCCATAGCCGTAAAGAATAACAGGGTTTGTCTTAGCCGGCTTTAAGCCCCTTTTATGTGACAAGTACATAGGCACTAGGGTTCCATCTTTCGATTTATAGTTCACAATACGTGTAACGTATTTTTTGGTATCGAAATACGGCTCTGTAATTCCGGCAGATTCGATCTTGTAGGTATTTATATTAAAGGTAAAAACCACCGGTGGCAAGTAGTAGGAGCTTTGATAAAAACGCACCGATGTATCGGAAGGAAGGCCCCAAAAACCGCCCAGGCTATATCCTGTAGGAAATTTATAGCTATACAGGTTTTCGCCTTCGTAACTAAAAACACTAACGGCATAGCTTCCCCGGTTATAATAGCGGCAAAGCAGTTTGCCGCCTACATCGTACACAGATTG
>JAZKEP010000011.1:1165-25508 GCA_040387015.1 Bacteroidota bacterium | reverse complement strand
TCCTGCGCCCGGTTAAGTGAATCTTTATTATAAAGTAAGGTACGATAATGCGGGGCATCCAGATTGGTGCGCACAGCAAATGCCTCATTGGCTAAACTTACTACCTCAAACTCAAAATCTTTCTTAACCGGTGATGCAATAAACATTTTCAGCTCTGAAAACATCCCGTCTTTCAAATCTTTATAGGTTACTGTATTGCACCAGGCAGAACCAAGTTTTGCCATCGAATATATGATGAGGTACCTTCTGTTTCCCGCCAGCTCAAAACGCAGCAACGAATTAGGTCTGTTTACCGCAGTATAAATTAACCGGTCCTGTTTAACAGGTTCTCCCAATTTATGAAAGTATAATTGATGGTTCGTATTTGCAGCAGTATGAATTTGTCCTGTGGGAGGCTCCTTAAATCGCGCATAAAAAAAACCGCTGTCGGTCCATTCTACACTGCTGAATTTTACCCACTCAATTGTTTCAGGCAAATCTTTACTCTTTTTTAAATCGCGTATCCTAATAGTTTGCCAATCGGAACCGGCAACCGAAAGCATCAGCGCCAGGTAGCGGTTGTCGGGTGATAAGATGAACTGGTTAATGCTTACAGGGTTTGCTGAGTATCTGTCGTGGTTGGGATTATAAGCTTCCATTAATGGCGCATCAATACCTTCTTTGTAGTAGAGTGCAGGAGGTACATATTCCGAAACCCATCTATTGTAAAAAAGATATTTAGAATCATTAGTGAGTTGGGGATATTCAGCGCCCGAGCCCTTTTGAATCCTCTGATAGGCATCGGTGAATTTGCCAAAGCATTTCATTCGTTCATCGCGCGTCAGCTTTTGTTGTTTTTTCAACCAGGTCTTAGTGGAATCTGAGTTTAGAGATTCAAGCCAGCGATATGAATCTTTAACTTCTAATCCCCAAATTGTGTCCGTTGCACAAAATGCATTTGTAAATAGCGAATCTGCATTTTGACCAACCATTCTGTTAGTCAAAAGGATGAGTAGAATAAGAAAAAATTTAGAAAATTGTTTGTGGTTTAGCGACAATGTGGGTTTGAAGTTATGGGTTTAAATACTAAAATAGTAATTGAAGTTGAATTGGGAACATCCCCACTTTTTTCTTATTGGTTAATGCTCCACCAACTCGCACGCTTCGAAACTCCCGCAGTGTTATCTGGAAGATTGTGCCCTTGTTAGTGTTATAGTTCCGATGCAAATCGAATGACCTGACCCCATTATTATAGGGGTAATAACAACCCTTTGCGCATACTCTCCCACGCTCTTACAGGTTTTCGGGAGGTTAACTTGGTAGTTTTGAATAAAAGGAGGTCTCCGTCTTCATTACCTGTGGCTCTTAAACTTCTAATGCCATTCAGGACCCATCAATCCCGCTCTGCTAAATGCAATAAATTATTTATCCTTACTATCAAAAATGAACCCATGGAAGAACAAGACGAACAGGAATATATTATTACAGTAAAACAATCCGAAAAATTTCAAATGTGTAGTATGATGGCGTACTTCGCCATAATTAAAAGTGATGAGGTTGAGAGAGACAAGGCTATGTTAGAGTTTGTGCAGGATGTCGTAAAAATAATAATAACCGGTTTGAAAAGCGAAAACCACGATTCAGATCTTTCGCTTAATTTTGTAGGCATCACAGTTATTTATGATAGCTGCCTGGCAACTATTTATATGATTGACTGCCCGGCAGGCAAAGATTTTCTTAAGTATATCATCCCAATGGATGAAATGGAAGGACCCGAAAAAGATATACAAACACATATCAAGGAATTTAAGCGTGTAGCTCATTATTTTGTTAATGATATTGATAAGCGCTATGGTCATGTACCTGAAATGGCTTTGCTACGTAAGCAAACGGAGGCAACATGGAGTTGGCTAAGAAAAAATTAAGTGCCGCGTTCTTCCAAATTTTCCGCATTTATTCCGCTTATTTTGGGAGGATACATTTAATGAAAGGAAACCCCGACTTCCTTTTTTATTTATCCCGGGCACATTCATTGCGCTCCTGCATGCTCGCCACGCTCATCCAACATTTCGGCTGATGCAAACGCATTTGCGGCTAAAGTAAATGCATATGCGACAGATGGTAAAGCATTTGCCGCTGAAGCGAATTGGACTGACCAAACCCTCCAACCCCCAAAAATTATTGGTTTTGGCTCAAAATGGACAAAAACCAACAAAAGTAAGGCGGTTTTAACCTTACTTGGTATGTTAAAAAGGTTTTTTCCTCCCATGTCCGCCTAAAGGCGGCATCTCTCCGCCCTATTTCAGGGCGAGGTTAGGAGTTGCCTGTCCCGAAAGAGAGCCGAAGGCTTTAATTTACTTGTTTCTTTAGCTGCTGTTCAACAGCTATAAGTAAATTTTCCTGTGTGTCACACCTTTGCTTCAAACGCGGGAATTGTTCCAATGCTGGAGCGATGAGCTTTTCAAACTGCAACAGGTTTTCGCGCGCCTTATCCTGTTTATGTTCATCTATAATGTCTATAAACAGTGCGTATATTTTTTCATCAATAGTTTCCAGCTCATCAAGAAAGGAAATAAAGGCTTTCAATAGAGGAGATGTCATTAGTTCAAGGTCCATTCCTTTCGGAAGCAGGCCATCCATTGGCGGCTGGGACATCTTAAATCTCTGTAAAGCAATATTCCTCAACTGCTTTTGTGCCTTTTCCATCCGGGGTAACTGGTCCCGAAAAGCGTCTTGTTGATTGCCCGCCCATTTTTTCACATCCAAAAATTGCTTCTCAAGCATGTCCAGGAGAATGAAATTTTCAGGAGTGAGTACCTCCTCCGGTCTTTTAGGTAGTTTCATAATAGTCGAATATATAAAAGTCACCCGTTCTTCTAAGTCTTCCGAAGGATGACTTGGAAGTTTAAACAAAAGAAGTCTCCCGACTGCGTCTTAATTATAGTTCTTAAAAACCAATTCACCGACTTTCCCTGTCCCATTTCTCCAGTCAAATTTTTTGTATTTTCCTTTTCTAAAATATCCTGCTTGGCAGATAAGAAAGATTACAGGGATGAGTTTCTGGATAAACAATTAACAGAGGCGGAGCGCAAAAAAGCACGGTACGAACAAACGCTACATGCGTTGCAAACGGAGGAGCGGTTTGTAAACTACCTGAATGGATTTCTGCCTTCCAGCGTAGAACGGTTTAGTAAATCCTATGCTAGTCGAAAGGTAATGTGGTACGAATCTGCGGCAATGATGAAGAGTGTCCGTGAAAGCCGCGAAAGCCGGTGGAATAAGATAGCCGAGTCGGCTTTGGTCCAGATTCAGGAGCAAAAACTTCAGGATATTCAACATGATTGGGGCAACAACAAAATCACATTACCGCAGATACAGGTATTTCCCGATTTAGTAGACTGGCATCAGAACGTACTAAACTGCCCTTTCCTGCCCCCGGTTAGCGAGGGAGAGATACAACTCTATCTTCAGTTTTATGATGAGCTGATAAAGGAATCGGATGAGGAAGAAAAACTGGACCACGATGAAGACAGCGAGTTTGTATTTGAGCCTTTCAGGGCCAATGACCTCAGTAAGCTAGGCTACGAATGGAAAAGGTTTATAGACCGCAAAAACGGAGTGGCGCCCAATAGACTCATACAGAACCCGCGCTTATCCATGGAGTCCTTTTACATCTCCCTGGCGAATAAAGAAGATGAGCGCATAAAACAGCAGCGCGAAGAGGAAGCAAAAAATGTGGATCCCAAGCCTGCTGTTGTTCAGCCTCCTCTTCCGCAGCCGCAAAAAACGGTTCCACCCGTACCTCCCGCTGTAGATAACCGTCCTTTTATGCACAGCGTTTTTTACAACCCCCGGCTGTATGAGAATTTCGTCAAAAAATTCGACACCAAAGAAACACTAGGCTATTACCGGGTGATGCAGCGGGAGCATAAGAGGCGGGAGTTTATGGAGCGGGTTGAAATGGATCTTTTCGTTTTAAAAGACAGCAAAGAATATGTGCCCATAGGGAGCCATGACGACTGGCGCGATGCAGTTGCAGAGGCTGCAGAGCAATGGTCAAGGAAGATGGTGCGCGAGGCAATAACGGACTGGTGGGAAGTTTACGCCCGGATAAAAGACAATAGCGGTGTTTATGAATATCTCAATAGTGTGAAGCCCTCCACCTTCAACGCGGAAAACCGAAAAGCATATATAGCCCGTGTTATTCGTGGAAGGGTTTTAAATGGCAAGCCGCCTGATTTGAATTTTTGAAACAGGAATCTGAAATCACTGCATAAAGAATAAATGAAATGATAGAATTCAATCCCGGTAAAGAACTGGATGAGGCTAAAGAAAAAGCCGAATGGCGGTTGAACGCCTTCAGGCAATATCAGCAGGAACTGCTGGCCAATCCTGAATTCCATGAGTATATGAAGCAATTCAGGAATGGCGATGCGGCAGAATTTGCAAAGCGATATGCCCATGATAAAGTTCGCTGGATGGAGTGGGGGCCTAACTATGAAAAATGGCAGGAGAATGAGGACCTTGCCTGGGTAAACGATGCATTTGAGAGGCTCGAAGAAATTCAGCAAAAAAAGCTTTTCGATTTGCAATGCCAGTGGAGAGCAGAGAAGATTGAATTGCCCGGAGTGGAAATTTGTGATGACTTTATGTTCTGGGAATATCACATACTCAATTGTCCTTTTTTAGACCCTATTACTCTCGAAGAGGTGGAACTGTATATGCAGTATCTGCGCAGTTCTAATTTTGAATTTAAGCAGGGCTTTCTGGATAACTGGCAGGATTACAAAGCCATTAAAAAGGCAGACCAGACCGGTGGCGGCAACAGGAACTTTCCCGACTGGTACGATTTTCACAATGGCCGTACCGGTAAAAGTGTGTATTTGCTGTTACCCGATGTGAGGGGGGGAAAAGAAGATTTTTATATGCAACTGTGGCGGAAAAACATGCATGAGGAAGTGAAGCGAAAACAGGAAGAGATACGCAACGACCCGAATGCAGAAAAACGCCCGCACATGGATTATCATTCAAAGGGTTTTATGAAATGGTTTGTAACTACCTATGAGGATAAAGAGACGCAACAGAAGTTCGCTGATTTCGGAGGTGAGCGCGACTGGGGTGAATTTGATGATGCTCTGGAAGGAAATCTTCAATTACTCGGTAAGCAGGCCCGGCCCTATCCGGTAGAGGGGTGGTTCGACTTTCGCGAAGCTATACAACGGACTGCAGATAAGCTTCGCATCAGCAAAATTGCCGATGCTTTACCAGCGGCTTTCGAGCAGTACCAAATGCAGGCAGAATCAGGTTTAGGCTTTGCAGAGAATGATCCGGAATACTGGAAAGATTTGCGCGACAAAAAATATGATTTCATTCTCCGTGGCCGCGAGCTAAACAACGAACCCCGAAATCTGGATTTTTAAATAAGAGCTCTGTTAGCCTCCGACTTCCTTTTTTTGATTCCCCCGCGCACATACATTGCGCTTAACTCTCCTTTATTTGTATTCAAAACCGTCAACTGTTAACCGTCAACCGCCAACTATTCCCCCATGCTTCGCATTTATAAATCTTCAGCCGGCTCGGGTAAAACCTACACGCTTGTAAAAGAGTATCTGCGCATGGCGTTTGATAACCCAACGAAGTATAAGCACATACTTGCTATCACCTTTACCAACAAGGCAGCAGCAGAGATGAAAGACCGCATACTTTCTTCCTTAGAGGGTATTTCGAAGGGACATAAAGATTATGATGCGCTATCGAAAGAACTGTGCGAACACAAAAAATGCAGTGAAGAACAAGTAAGAAAAGATGCAGAAGCTATTCTGCGCAACATGCTGCACAACTACAGCGATATTTCGGTGAGCACCATCGATAGCTTTACGCACCGTATTGTTCGCTCCTTTGCTTACGACCTTCACCTGCCCATGAACTTCGAAATTGAAATGGACAGCAGCAAGTTGCTCGGTGAAGCAGTGGAGCTTTTGCTCGACCGCCTCAACGAAGCCGACACACAGGTAACGCAGGCGGTGCTTGACTTTGCTTCTTCTAAAATTGAAGAAGGCCGTAGCTGGAATGTGGACCGCGATATTGCTTCGCTCGGTGGTGAGTTGTTTTCGGACGAAGCACTGCCACATATCAAACAATTAAGTGGTGTGGAGTTCGAGAAACTTCAACAGGTGCGCGCGGTATTGCATTCTTATTCCGCTTTATTCGAAAACAAATTGAAGGAAGAAGGCAGCAAGGCATTCCAGTTGATTATGAACAACGGGCTTACGGCCAAAGACTTTCACCAGGGCGTTCGCGGTGTGTTTGGTTATTTCAGCAAGTATGCCGAAGGCGATTTTCCGAAAGAGGTGCGCGGCAACAGTTATGTCCGCGCCACTATGGAAGAAGACAACTGGGGAAAGAAGTCGGGTGTGGATGATGCTGTGAAGCAGGAATTAAGGAAACACTATCAGCACATTGTTTCGCTTTGGGAGAATGAAGGCAAAGATTATTCGCTGGCGCAGTTGCTGCTCCGCAATTTTTATTCATTCATCCTGCTTGCCGATTTACAAAAGCTGTTGGATGAATTGAAGAAGGAGAATAACATTCTGCACATCAGCGATTTTCAGCAGAAGGTGTATGAAATAGTAAAGGAGCAGGATGCTCCCATCATTTACGAGCGCATTGGCGAGAAGTATGATAATATTTTGATTGATGAGTTTCAGGATACTTCGGTCATTCAGTGGCGCAACCTCCTTCCGCTGATTGAAAACTCGCAGTTTAAAAGCGAAGACAGTTTGATTGTTGGCGATGCCAAGCAGGCCATCTACCGTTTCCGCGGTGGTGAAGTGGGACAGATTGCAGCCTTACCTAAAGTTTACGGAAGCGAAACAGATTACCTGTTGAAAGAGCGCGAGGTGGCGATTGGCAATTACGGAACCGAAGTTCACACGCTGCAAAAGAATTATCGCAGCAGGAAAGAAGTGATTGATTTCAACAATGCGCTTTATAAGCAACTACTCGAGCTGCCCGAGCTGAAGAACAAAAGCATTTACGAAGATTATTTTCAGGAGCAGGGCAGAAACAGCGATGGAGGTTTTGTGAGTATTGAGTTTTTGAAAGAGAATGAAGAGGAAGAGTTGAGCATTCACGATTATCGCTGTCAGCGTGTGGAGCAGATTGTGAACGATGTATTGCAGCGCGGATACAATTACAAAGATGTGGCAGTGCTCACGCGCTCGAATGCAAATGCCAGTGTCATTGCCTCTTACTTAGTGGAGCGCGGCATTAAAGTGGTTTCGCCTGAGAGCCTGCTCATTGATAATTCACCCAAGGTGAAGTTGCTGCTCTCGGTGTTTCGGTATCTCGATAGAAAAGACGACCACATTGCCCGCGCAGAGATTCTGCATTACTCGCACTTATTGCTGAACAAAGAGATTCACTACGAGCAACTCGAATACAAAGGCAGTTCCGCTGAATTCGAGAAAGAAGTGAGTAAAGAAATTTCGATAAGTTTCGACAGCACAGAATTCTTTACCGGAAGGTTGAGCGACCTCACACAGCAACTGATTCATCTCTTCAACCTGAATGACGATGATCCCTTCCTGCAATTCTTTGCAGATGAAGTGCTGCTCTACACTTCGCGCTATGGAAGCGGCATCGGTAATTTTCTCATTTGGTGGATCGGAGTGAAACACAAGAAATCTATCATCTATCCTGAAAGTATGGATGCGGTGCGCATCATGACGATTCACAAATCGAAGGGTTTGCAGTTTCCAGTGGTGATTCTTGCCGATGCAGATGGCAAGCGAAAACTCAACAAACATTTCTTCTGGGTGGATTTGAAAAAGAAATGGATGCCTCAGTTGAACGTGGGCATTCTTCCAGTAAGCAAGGATGTAAAGGAAACGGAGTTCAAAGTACTCTATGAAACAGAAGAAGAAAACTCTTTCCTCGATATGCTCAATCTGCTGTATGTAGGAACGACCCGCCCCGAAGATGCGCTTTACATTCTCTCTACCGAGTTGGACAAAGAACCCGAAGAAAATAATTCGGTAACGGCATTGCTTTTTGCTTTTCTGAGAGCCACCGATAAATGGGATGGATTCAAAACATATTCCTTTGGAGAAGAAAGTTTCCGTAAAGAGGCGAAGCCGAAGAAAGCGGAGATGGCTTTGTTTGAAAAGAACAAAACAGTTTCGCGCAATATCCTTTCATCGGCCATTAAAGTGCGTATGCGTGCCGATTTGCTTTGGAACGATGAAACTACCGGAAAGATAGATGAAGGAAAACTTTTGCATGAGGCACTGAAGCAGGTTAAGTATGAGGGAGATGAAGAGAAGGTATTGAAACGTATGCTGACTGTAGGCATTGTAACCGAAGAGCAACAAGCGAGATTGAAAGGTCAACTAAAGATTGTGATTGAACACAAAGACTTAAACAGGTTCTTCAAAAAAGGGTTGACGATAATAAACGAGCGTCCTTTACTTAAAGAAAGCGATAGAGTTCGTATTCCCGACCGGGTGATTTTACAAGAAGGAGAGGCCACGATTATAGATTATAAAGCTGGAAAGGAAAGAGCTGAGCACAAGCAACAATTAAATGATTATGCCAAACTGTTGGCAGAAGCAGGCGTGAAAGTGAAAGAGAAGATTGTTTTTTATATAGCAACACAGAAAGCGGAGGTGGTAACATGAAGAAATTTCTAACCATTACTGCTGAAAAAATTCTTGCTAAGCATGGCAACAACCTTAGCGATGTGTTGGTGTTGATGCCTAACCAGCGTTCCTGCACTTACTTCCGCAACGAGTTAAAACGCCTGGCACAACAGGCGGTGTTTGCGCCTGAAATCTCAACGCTGCAAAACTGGATGCTGTCGCAAAGCGATTTAGTAGTTGCTGATAACATTGAGTTGATTACAGATTTGCATGCCTGCCATAAATCGATTGGAGGTGATTTAAGTTTAGATGATTTTATGGGCACCGCCAATGTAATGCTCACCGATTTCAACGAGCTTGATTTACAGATGGCGGATGCCAAGTTATTCTTCCGCAATCTTGAAATGCTGCAAAGCATGAAAACCTACGAGCCGGGTGAAACTCCGACTGAATACAAAATCAAATACCGGAAGTTTTGGGAAGAGTTCGGCTTGCTCTATCAGCTTTTACGCAAGCGGCTCAAAGAAAAAGGCAAAGGCTATAGCGGAATGATTCTCCGCGAAGTGGCAGAGGAGCTTTCGTCACAACTTACGATACCTGTTTACCTTATTGGTTTCAGTGGTTTAAACAAAGCCGATGAAGTTGTCATTGAACATCTACTGCAAACAAACGCACAAATGCTTTGGGATGCAGATGAATACTATGTAAAAGATGAAATGAACGAAGCGGGATTTTTCTTTCGTAAGTACCTGTCTAAGTTCCGCATTGATAAAGAACAGTTTCATAAAGAGATAGCAGAGTTGCCGAAAAACATCTCTGTGATAGGTGCTGCCAAGAACATGGGGCAGGTGAAAGTGGTAGCAGACATTTTGCAGAATAAGCTAAGGCTTACTGAAAAGGAATTTCTCGATACCGTGATTGTTGTTCCCGATGAAAAGTTGTTGAGCCCACTGCTTGCTTCATTGCCTGAAAATATTTCATCAGTGAATATTACAATGGGCTTAGGCATGGCAGGTACTAATCCTGCCACCTGGGTCGAAATTCTTTTTCGCTTGTATGAGAACTCGGTGAAGTATCAGTCGAAATCAGGAGTTCAGCGCTATTACTACAAGGAGATTTTTGAATTGTTGCAGCACAATTTCTTTCGATTGCTTTTCGGCAAACTTAGAACGGATGCGTTCATCGAGAAGATGAAAGAGCAAAACCGCATACTTATAAGGAAAGAAGAAATCTCTTCTTCTTTCGAAGGGAAATTAAATTCCATCTTTTTCGAGGGGAATGATACGAAGGGTTTTGCAAAATATCTGTCAGGCATTTTCACTGCACTGTTAGATACGCTGATTAAAAGAGCGCGAGGTGGCAATACCGTTTTCGCTTCCGATGCGGAGATTACTTATCGCTTATTGAACATCATCCAAAACACGCAGAGCATTTTTGCTACTGATGAAAGCATTTCTATCAAAACCTATATCGCTCTTTTGCGTGAGAATATGCACAACGAACGTGTTCCTCTTGAAGGTGACCCGGTTGAAGGACTTCAGATAATGGGCTTGCAGGAAACCCGTTCACTGGATTTCAAAAACGTTATCATACTCTCAGCCAACGAAGGCATACTAACTTCAGGCAAAAACATGAGCACGTATATCCCATACGAAGTGCGCAGAGAGTTTCTGAATACTTACAAAGAACGCGATGCCGTTACCGCTTACCTCTTCTATCGCCTTTTTCATAAGGCGGAAAATGTTTTTATTCTCTTCAACACGGAGCCTGATGAACTGGGAGGAGGGGAAAAGAGCCGTTTCATCTTGCAATTAGAGCACGAATTGAAAGGGGCGAACTCAAAGGCTGAGATTAGAGATTTGGTTTTTGCGGTTGACCCACCTTCGGCAATTGGTGAGCAGCTAATCATCATCGATAAGAATGAGCCGGTGATGAATAAGTTGGATGACATTCTTACTAAATCGGGCATCTCACCATCTGCACTTAATAGTTACATCAATTGCACACTGCAATATTATTTCCGCTACGTAGCCGGCTTGCGCGAGCAGGATGACATGGAGGAAAATATGGAAGCTGCCACCATTGGTTCAGCTGTTCACCATGCTTTAGAAAAAATTTATGATGTAAAAAAAGGTGAACCCATTTCTTCCGAACAGTTAGAAGAAGTTTCAAAAGATAAATCAAAGATTGAAGCTCTCATCCGCGAACATTTATCTGAGCGGTTTGACATAGAATCGCTGAGTAACGGTAAGAATCTTCTCCTTTATAAAGTATGCGTAAAGCTTACCGAAGAATTTTTGAAATATGAAATACAAAACCTGAAACAATTGGCCGATTCGGGAGCAGATATGCAAATTGAAATGCTCGAAGAAAAACTTTCGCATCAGCTGGAAGTAAACGGCAAACAAATTCTAGTTTCGGGAAGAGTAGATAGGATTGAAAGAACTGGAGGTATCATTCAAATTGCAGATTATAAAACATCCACCAAATCACCAATCCCTATTCTGAATGAAGAAACATGGGAGGAGTTGATGACTGCCCCAAAATTCTCTAAACCCGTTCAGTTGCTGGTTTATGCATGGCTGTATTACCGCGCAAACGAGAGCAAAAATATTTCACTTCGGTCGGGTATTTACTGGTTGCGTGCTGCACAAAAGAAACTTGACACGCTGCGTGTTGATAAGGAGAACGATTTGATTGATGTGCCTACCATCTTGAAGTTTGAAGTGAAGCTTAAAGTCCTTCTTGCCGAATTAACCGACACAGCCATTCCGTTTACAAAGACAGAGGATATTCAGCGTTGCAAATACTGTGAGTTTGCGAACATCTGTCAGCGAGATTAGAGTTCTGAACTTTAAAGCCACAGGTTTGTTTTTAATGTCTGATGCTTTAAAATAATTACCCTACCTTCACATAATATTTTAAACCTATGAAAAAACTATTTACACTTTTTGCAGTTTGCTTTGCGTTTTTTAATTCTTCGGCACAGGCAATGCAGACGTTCCATGATTTTTCTGCCGTCAATTTTTATACGGGCGATACAATCCACATGTCACAGTTTTACGGTAAAAAAGTAATGGTGGTGAATGTGGCCAGCTTGTGTAGCTATACACCGCAGTATACTCCTTTGCAGGAACTTTATGATTTATACAATCAATCGCATAATTTTGAAATTATCGGATTTTTGAGTAATGATTTCGGAAACCAGGCAGGTACAGATTCACAGATTGTAAATACCTGCCAGGATTACGGTATCACCTTCCTTATTACGGAAGAGGTTCATGTGAGCGCCCTCTTGCACGGAAATAATGTAGCGCCTGTTTATCAGTGGCTGGAGAAAAGCAGTCTGAACGGTGTATCGAATGCAACGGTTAGTTGGAACTTCAACAAATTTCTTATAGATGAAGCAGGACATTGGGTGGCACATTATGGCGAAGGTACCGATCCGAAAGCCCCTGCCATTGTCAACTGGATTTTATCGCCTTCGGTAATAAGTAGCTTACCGGATGTAAATACGGATGAGTTGTTTGAAGTAAGACCTAATCCGGCTAATTCCTGTGTTGATTGTGTTTTAAAGAATTCAAATCCCGAACATTATACTATCAAAGTATATTCCAATCAGGGACAGCACATCCAGACTATTTTTGACGGATTGGCTTCTGCTCAAAACATCAGTTATCCGGTTACATCGCTTCCTGCGGGCCTCTACTTTATAACTGTTCAAAATAAAGTTGCTCAGAAAACTTTCCGCTATTCAGTGGTGAAGTAGGAAAGCAGAATGCTAAGAAGTTATTGGAAAGTGGTTGGGTAAAAAGATTCTTCTTCTTATTTTATTCTCAGCGTTTTCAAAATTCCTTTTGTAAAGCCAACATAGGCATCTTGCTCATCAGGGTAAACAAACATCTTTAACTCCATCAAGTCCTCGGGTAAATTGGTTTCATAGGTGTAGCGGGTATAATTAAACTGAACATAATTTGTGGTGTTAGGCACTACACCAGCTATTAGCAACAATACCACCAGGTTCGATTGATTGGTTTGTATATCGTGCAATACATATAGTTCGCCCTGTTTACCTTCACCCGTGGTAAAGGCTTCGGTAGAAATAATCATCTCATTGGTCTTATCAGTAAGTTCCTGGGCGGAGATACTCAAGCCAGCCTCTTTATAATAGGCGGTGATATGATTTTTAATCTGGGCCAGTACAGACTGTTTCTTTTCTGCGGCTGGTTTTTTTATGGTACTCATGTATACAACCAGACCCTGAGCTATTTTTTTATCTGGCAAAGGGAAGGTACTCAATAGCGGTTCAACATTGGTCTTCGGCACTTTAAATTCAAGTAAGGTGTGCAGCCCCTTTTCTCTCCACAAAGGAGGAATGACAATAGACATGTTATCATTTATCAGTTTATTGGCGTTTGTATCAGGGCCGGCATCTGGCTGTGCAATCAGCATGTCAGGTAGTTCATTTATTACCTCTTTTACGCTCTTCTTCTCTTTCTTTTCCTTCTCTTGTGCCTGAAGAAAAGAAATCGAAAAAAATATGATAGTCAGGAGGCAGATATTCTTTTTCATGATATAACAATTTGGAATGATACTTATCAAACATAAAGAAATGCTTTTGAAATGCTTCACCTTACTTTAAGATAAAATCCTGGGTGCCTTTAATATACCGCGTCCCGTTTTTATTCTTCAACTCAAAAACCGCTCCGCAACCTAAATGCGAGAGTTGTTTGCTAAGCATGGTTTTTTTATGGGGCGCGGAATGAAACCACGCATCCACCAGTTTATCGGCAAGTTGTATGTAAGTAGTGTTTGATGGCACAGGTATATTGTTCCAGTCAATGTTTTCGGCACAGGATTTAAACTGAGCGCCAAACATGCTCATGCGCTCATCGGGCATACGAAGCTTTAAGGTTTTGCTATTAATGTGGTTGAAGAAATTTTTTGTAACCATTTGATAAGAGTGAACAACTGCAGCATCCCTTAATCCAGAAGAGAATAAAAGGGTCTTCAGCTTCTTTTCTTCGCGCAGTTTATTGGTAGCAAAGAACACTGCAGCATTCAGCAAATGTAAATCATAGTTATCGGGGTTAACAATCGAGTTAGCTTCTTTCAGTTGGTAGAAACTTTTCGAGTCATGCTCGTTATATACTTCCTGTTTGAAGTAAGAATCCCTCTGATAAGCAGGAATCTCCTCCAGAAATTTATCACCTGAGCCGGATAACAAGAGAGAAGCAAAAAGCAGCAGCAATATTTTCATGTTATAAGTAAAACGCTAACTTAGTTTTAAAATTATCAGTCATGAATGAATTGGTATATGAAGAAATAACTGCATTGCAAAAGAGATAGAAGAAAAGCGCACTAAGATTCTTGAACTGCGTAAGCAAACAGATCTAGAACCTGTAAAAGATTATGCACTTAAAGATTGGAACGGAAAAGAAGTAATGCTTTCTTCTCTGTTCGATGAGCGCGATGAGTTGATGGTAGTTCACAATATGGGTAAGCGCTGTGTGTATTGCACAATGTGGGCAGATGGTTTCAATGGCTTCACTCTTCCGCTGAACGACAGAATGCCGTTTGTGTTGGTGTCACCCGATGCTCCCGAAGTGCAAAAAGAATTTGCCGAAAGCCGCGGCTGGAAATTCAGCATGCTTTCTGCTGATGGAACTACATTCATTAAAGACTTGGGATTCGAACCACAGCCACAAAAATACTGGCCCGGTGTTTCTGCATTGGTTAGAAAGGATGGGAAAATCTACCGCGCCTCTTACGACCGTTTCGGTCCCGGTGATTACTACTGTTCCCCTTGGCATTTGTTCGATTTATTTCCGAAGAGAAGTAATGAATGGCAGCCGAAGTATGAGTACAACTCATAGCGCTTAACGAAGCAAGGTGACGCTGCCTTTCCGAATTTCTGTTTGCTGCGACCGCAAACCTGAGTACGTAACTAAATACACAAACACACCGGGCATTTGTAATTCGCCTTTGTAATAACCATTCCATCCGCGATTGATGTTGGGTGAGTCGAATACTTTTTCGCCCCAGCGGTTAAAAACGAGTAGGCGCTGAAACAGAATACAGTTTCCGTAAACTAAAAAATCATCGTTTGTTCCATCGCCATTGGGTGTAAAAGCATTCGGGATAAAAACATTTCCATCACAATCTTTTACAGCAATAAAAACAGAATCAGTTGCAAAACAATTATTGGTATCGCTTGCCTGCGTAACTATCCATGATGAAGTAAGAATAGTTGCTACGGGCTGTTGAATTGCATTGTTGCTTAACACAGCATTGGAAGTCCAGTGATAATTAAGTTGCTGATTTGAAATTGCATTCAACTGTACAGTGTCGCCCTGGTTTATTTCGTAAGCACTTGCCTCAATTTGGAAATAGGGCCTAGGAGTAGTTGTAATTCGGATAGTAACAATGCTATCGCAAGTAGAAGTGGATAAGGTGTCGTAGTAAATTCCCGCTTGGGAATAAACCTGTCCGTTAAGGATAACGCTCTCGCCTTCGCAGAAACTTAAATTTATGCTATCGTGTTTAGGAGGCTCTACCTGCAAATTCAACAAACGAATGCTGTCGCATCCTCCCGAAGTTGAAAGAGTATCAAGGTACGCACCGGTAGCATCATAAGTTTTAGTTCCTATTGCAATGGATTGTCCAGCACATATAGTTTGCGAAATAGTATCGCGCAAAACATTTGTTACCTGTAAACTCAGCAAACGAATACTATCGCATCCTCCCGAAGTTGAGAAAGTATCAAGGTATGCACCGGTAGCATCATAAGTTTTAGTACCGATTGTAATTGATTGCCCGGCACATATAGTTTGAGAAACAGTATCGCGCAAAACATTTTTCACTTGTAAATTCAGCAAACGAATACTATCGCATCCTCCCGAAGTTGAAAAGGTATCGAGGTATGCGCCTGTGGCATTGTAAGTTTTAGTTCCGATTGAAAAGGATTGTCCTGCACAAATAATCTGGGAAATAGTATCGTGCAATGTTCCGTTTACAACAAGATTTAATTGTACGATACTATCGCATCCTATCGTAGGAATAGTATCAAAGTAAACTCCTGTTTGAGTAAGAATATTTCCATTCAAAGAAAAGCTCTGTCCGTTGCAAATACTTGCGTTGATGGTAGCAGAAGCATTGGCTACAAGCAAATAGGGAGTATAAAAAGTATCGGTGCAGTTATTTACGTTTACTATTTTTTGTATTTGATAGGTGCCATAATCAGCAGGTGTTACGGGACTTATAACCAGTGAATCCCCTGTATAAAAACTTCCATTTGGCTTTTGCCAAATATACGTTGCGTAAGGAGAATGCTGGGAAATTAAAGTTGCTATATTTCCCACGCACGAAGAGCCCGCTTTTACAATTTGTTGAAACGCGAGTGTGTCTACATAAAATGAAAATGTTCTTGCAAAGCCACATATGTCACTTATACGCGCCACATAATTGCCCGGCTGCGTCAGTTGGAAAAAGTTGGATACCTGTACATTAGTAGTCTGCGGACCCGAAATAACTTCATAATCATAAGGAGCTACTCCAAAACTACTATCGGCTTGCAGCCCTACGTTTACAGTACCATTACATTTTATTTGAATTGCGTAACCAATCTTGGGTAATTGATACGCTGGAATAATAATGGTATCGCTAATTACAGTGCAAATCATGGACGAACTGACGAGGTTAACAATATTAGAATAGTAATTTACTCTATGTGTTATTCTATAAGTGCCGGCATCGAGGTTGGCAAAAGCTGCGGAATCGTTTTGCAAACTGTCAATGACAAAGCTGGAATCAACGGAGTAGAGTTTGAAAAAATCCTGGATATAGTTGTAAAGGACATGATGTAATTGGTACTTGATTTTGTTTTGTCCAGGACAACCCTTTTGAACATTAAGCTCAAAACTATAAACTGCAATATCTGTAGTTCTAATAACGATGGTGTCTGTATAGTTGTTTCCACAAGAATCTGTTACAAGGTAAGTATAGATACCTACCGGTAATCCCACTATACTAAAACAGACTTCATTAGCACCATAACTACTACAACTATTGGGCGAAAAATTAGAGATGGGATACATAATCGTATCCCGATGGGCGAAATAAGGCGTAGAACTTTGTGCAATTGCAGGTCCTGATAGAAGTGTAAGTGTGGTGCTGCCCGGTGAAAAATTGATACAATGAATTTCCGCAGCTCCAGTAGAATCTAAGCAAGAGTAACTGTATTTGGCAACGTACACGCGAGTAGTATCAGGAATAGGTGTTGTAAAAAATCGGATGGTGGAATTTCCACAACTATCGGACACTTGCATTTTATAGGAATGATTTGGCAATAAAAAATACGGTGGGTAATAAGTGGTAGTGGAGGTGCTAAACGTAGAAGAATCTACAGTTGTACCTAAAGTAAGATCCCACACCTGAAAAAATATAGGCGCGTGAAAAGCAGTAGTAGGTGGAAAGACATTGGTTAAGGCAAAACTGGCCCTAACTTTGGGCTGACAAGAATCAGTAACAGGCGCATAGGTTACTTGTGGGTTCCAAGGGTCAACAGAACTGCCGTGAAAAGCAGTTTGCCCGCAAACGTTTGTAACCATTACGTAACTGCCATCGCCATACTGCATATTAGCGATGGTATCTTGAATATAATAGAGTAGGTCGTTTGGTGTAAGAGCCGGATAAAAAGTATCAACTTTTGTTTGGGTTCCCGTAAAAATCGAAACAATAAAAGGAGTGGCCCAAAAACCATTGTTGGGTGTTACCACAATACTTACCACATTGGTATCGCAGGCAATGAAGTTGTTGAACACATAGTCAATCTGAAAATTGGAATTAGGATCAGTTAGGGTTACAAACCGTGTAGCGAACGCTTGGCATGAATCATATAATCGAACACTATAGTCGCCTGCACTCAGATGAGTAAAAGTATCGGTGCTTTGCGTGGTAACTATACCCGTAGAAATTTGCGTAAGTGCCCACATGTAAGGAGCACGACCGGTTCCTATATTGCCATTGCCTGTAATAGTTCCTGAGGAAGAGCCCGGACAATTAGGATGCGTAAACGCGGGCGAAAAATCAGGGAAAATGTAATTACCTGTAATGATTGCAGAAGAAAACGCAGTGTCGTTCGAAAAGTTAGTAAGCATAATTTGATAGCTCCCTTGAGGCAATGCTCCAAACTGGTTACCACTTTGTGTAGGGCGAATTTCTGGTCCGCCTATAATTGCATAAAGTAACAAACTATTGCTGTGAGCATAAATATTTATAGTGCCGTTGTTCGCACAATAACTTTCGGTAGTGGTTGTAGAATCAATAGTAATAGCACCCATAGAATTATTCACCCAGCACAATAAAGTGTAAAGAAGAATGGTTTTTATAGATGTAGTTGCTTGCATAATGTGAAAGTAATTTGATTGCTACTGAAGAAGTAACGAGAGTTTAAAATTTCGTAACTGTTCAGGGCTTTAATTTTGAACGCATCCAGGCACGATAATTCAGTAATTGATTGTCTTCCAATAGGGTCATTTTTTTGTCGCGCAACAAAACAGTTAGTTCTTTTTGCACTCTAATGTCCTTGTATATGAAATTATACTTGCCTACCAACTTAACCCACTCATATATTTTCTTTTCGGCATAAGCATCGGGTTGTTCCAATTCATTTTTAAACTGTTTTCGCACCTGTTCAAGCCGTATTTTAACGCCTTCTAAATCTTTGGATTCTACCTGCATCATCAATTCTGCCGAAGCAACTCGTAGTTTAAACAGATTGTCAGAATTTTTGTAGTAGTCGTTGGTGTAGTATTTTACAAAGCAGCGGATAGCTTCATTAAATTTTCCTGTTTTAAAAAACAGAATGCCGCGGTTGAGTTGAACAAACATATCGTAGTACGCATTCGGCTTGCCGCGCATGACTTCTTCCAGCTTTTTTAAGGCTACAAGTGCTTTTATTGGAGATGTTTCAGAGTGATTAATAACTAAAGCGTTGTAGTAGAAGAAAACATATTTCTGGAAATGTAAGCGGTTGAAATTTTCTAACTCCGCTTTTAGCTCTTCGGCATACTGCAACGATTTTTCGGTTTTGCGATTACGCGATAGGGAATTGATTAGGTAAACCAACATCTGTAACTTGGTATCATGATTGTTTTTGTCGAACCATTTTGCCTTTGTGAACTGGCGATAAATCGTTGCCATAAATTTTTCCAACTCAACATAACTATGCCGTTGTAAGAGAATCTGGCTAACCGCCCGGTAAATTTTAGTCTGAAAAATCTTGCTCTTTTGTAAACTGTTGTCGGCACTATACTTCGAACTTATGTCAGATAGAATTTGCAGTGTGTTCTCGTCTTCTCTTCCCTTTGCCTGCGATAACTTCATTCTGTAAACCACTGCTGCCAAAACCTGATCCATCTCGCGCAGCTTGTTTAAGCTCTCTGCATTCTTTGTCCGCTTATCTATATAAGCTTCCGGATTTAACTCCGGTAGGTCACTCGAAATCTTAATAAAGTTGGCGTAAATCATATCTAGCATTTCCAGATTCTCTACTGCCAATGCCAGTTTTTCAGCTTTACGCAAATAGTAAAATGCTGTCTCAAAATTATTCTTGTCGAAGAAGATATGATACACTGAAACGTACAGAAACAATTTGTTCTTGTCGTTCTTCTTTTCATGAAGCATGGCAAGGTTCTGGCAAATTACTTCCTGTAGTCTTCCGCGAAGACGATAAAAAGCATTTTTATCATTCGTGCCGTATAGCTTTCTTAGAATTTTGCCCTCATCATAACTCTTTCCTTTTGTGCGGATGTAGTCAAAGAGTTGCTCATCCTTTCTGTCTTCAGGTGTTTCAATGCGTGAGAGATAGAGTTTTAAATGCCGCACTTCTTCTTTGGTCATAGCGGCAATTGTTTGGGGTAGAATATCCATAAAGATGGGCTTTGAACATGTAAGAAAAGTAAAATAATCAGGATTTGCTAATCCTGCATCTTCGTATTCTTGTGGTAAATACTAAACGAAATGAAAAACTACATCAAGATATTATTTACAGGTTTGTTTCTTATTTCGATTCATATAACAGTAAGAGCACAAGCTCAATTAGGTTTATACACTACCTCCGTTTCCAGTTCTACGCCTAACATGGGCGACCAATTATATTTGTTTGCTCAACTTAAAAACTATAGCACTATAGACACTTTCAATGGTGTAATTAATTTTGAGCTTGCCAATAAGGATAGTATAATTACGAATGTAACTATTGTGGGTAAGCCACCTTACACCAATACAGTTATTAAACTGGCCCCGCTCGAAGAAAAGTCAGCCCTGTTTACCGTGCAGATATTGCCTTCTTATTTTAAAGCGGGACCGGATATTATAATTGTGTGGCCTATTGCCACTGCTACAATTGTAGATAGTGCCAGTGCAGTTATTGTAATTCAAGACCCGCTTAGTATAGATGAGCAAACTAAAGCAAAGCTCAGGATTTTCACGACTACAGAACAATTGATAATAATAAATGAGGGTCAGGAAAGTCAGCTTGAGCAAGTGCGAATTTATACCACTACTGGCTCGGTTATTTTGGCTTACAAAACGAATACACCAAATATTACTATCCCTCTCAGCGTATTGCCTCAAGGCAGTTACATAGCTGAAGTGTTACTGCAAAACGGTGAAAGAAGAATGTTGAAATTTGCGAAGTGAGAAGACTAGATGGTGTCTGGCTTAAAAAGGCAGGCCTTAGAATTTTAACTCGCAGATGATTCCGTAGTGGTCGGAGAGAAATTTCTTACCCTTTTTCATGATGCTAACAAAACGTTTGGCGGACTTTACTTTTATTCCGTTGTTGCGAACAAGGATATAATCATAGTTAACCTTTTTGCTGGCTCCGAATGATTGAGCGTAGTTATTGTTCACACCATCATAGCTACATTTTTCTACCCCGCCAATTTCGCCATCCTCAGCATTAAGACAATCAAGCATAGCACAGTAGTGCTCGTTCATTTCTTTTTCGGTATTCATATCGCCACACAAAATCTGAGGCACACCTTCTCGTTTAAATTCAGCTAACAGTTCCAGATAAATCTGATCCATTTGCTTTTCACGAATCTTATCGAAACCGTCTGCCTGTAAGTGGGTGCCTAGAATCTGAAAAGGTTTTCCGTTCCATTCGCCCTCTAACAACATCGCCCCTTTACGTGAAAAGCAATCGTTGCGGGCACAGTTTTTAAACTGAACGGTATTGAGAAGTTTAAGTTTTGTTTTACTCAAAACCCAAACTCCGCTACTTATTCTAATGGAAAATTCCCCTTGATTGGCAGGTCCGTATTGGTAAGGATAAATTTCACCTAACCCTGAGGTAATAATGCTACGTGCAGCGGGTAGAAATGCTTCCTGAAAAACAATTACATCAAAATCTGATTTCTTTATTTCATCTACAATTGAATAGGCACGTTCTCTTTTGTGATTGCCAGGCACCATCCAGGGCAACATGTAAATATTCCAAGTAAGTACTTTCAGTTTGTCTTCACTTTCGCAGTCTTCTTCTTTTGATAGAAGGGGCTGCTGAGTAAATGCAACTGTATCCTGAAAAAATATCAGAAGAAATAGAGGAACAAAGAATACTGCGCGTAGAAATTTCATTTTCTATGTATGTCCTGCAAAGGTAGATTGCGAAACTAACTCAAATATTCTGCCATTATTAGATAAACGCTAATAATATTTTTATTTCTTAGAGCGAAGTTTCCGCCTTGAATAAGTATGCCCTCACTAACCAGATTAAACATGAAGCCTTGCGGTTGGGTTTCGATGCGTGCGGCATTTCAAAGGCAGAGGCGCTTGATAAGGAAGCCCGCCTGCTGGAAAGCTGGCTTAATCAGCAAATGAATGGCAAAATGGAGTATATGTCCAACCACTTTGAGAAGCGCGTGGACCCACGAAAACTGGTGGAAGGCGCTCAGAGTGTTATTTCGTTATCCTACAACTACTTTACAGAGGTTAAGCAGGCAGATGAAAGCGCTCCGAAGCTAGCTATGTATGCTTTGGGAAAGGATTACCACGATGTGGTAAAGGAAAAACTTGAAATTCTCTTCAGTTTCATCAAGGAAAAAATAGGCGATGTAACCGGACGCTGTTTTGTCGATTCGGCACCTGTGCTTGAAAAGGCCTGGGCGCAGCGTAGCGGAATTGGTTGGGTAGGAAAGAATACCAACATCCTGAGCAAGCGAAGAGGCTCCTACTTCTTTCTGGCTGAAATAATTCTGGATGTTGAACTGGAGTATGACTCCCCGGTAAAAGATTACTGCGGCACATGCACAAAATGTATTGATGCTTGTCCGACAAATGCCATCTATGAGCCCTACAAAGTGGATGGAAGCAAGTGCATTTCCTATTTCACAATTGAACTAAAAGATGAAACACTTCCTGGTGAAATGAAGGGTAAGTTTGAGAACTGGATGTTTGGGTGTGATATTTGCCAACAGGTTTGTCCTATCAATTCTCAATCACAGAATCATAACGAACCGCAATTTGAGCTGTCTCAGGAATTATTGAACTTGAAAAAGAAGGATTGGGAAGAACTGACTGAGGAAACTTTTCAGAGGTTGTTTAAAGGGTCTCCTGTAAAACGGACAAAATTTAAAGGGCTTAAGCGAAATATTGAGTTTCTTCGCTGATAATTTATTGAAAGTTAGTTCGTTATAAAAGTAACCGCATTATGAAAGATCTAATCAGTTTTCTGCTTGTTTCAATTGCCATTTTTCTTGTTTCCTGTAACAGTAATACATCAGCCGTAATTGAAAATATCTCCTCGGATGGTAAAGTGAAAATTAAGGTTGAAGGAAAGCGTGGATTGCCGTTAGATCCGTATAAGACGGAAATTTCTGTAAAGGCTTATGATTTTAAGGAAGGCAAACTAATGTTTGAAATAATGGCAGGGGATTTAAATAATGAGAGCGTAAAGTTTACTTGGGAGGATAATAGTAACTGCATTATTTCTATCGAAGAGTCAGATAAACATGTTCGCTCTTTTAAGTTGTTTGCTGATGAAAACCAAGTGCAACTGGCAGAAATCTGATTTCAGATAATTGCCTGTGCGTAGAAGGCCTCACTGTTTTCATTTCGCCTTTCAAGCGAATACAGGACAATATCATAGGCATAATCCTTTAGGATTCTTTCTAAATATTTGTAGTCCAGGCTTTACACCATTCCTGCGCGATGGTTTTGGCAGTGGCGTAATCCATAATTTATGGTTTAGTGTACTGATACGCCCACCAGATTAAAAGAAGTTGAATGGGTAATCGCAAGTAAAGGGCTGCGGTGGAAATATTCCACTGCTCCCTATGAACCGCCATGTTAATATTTGCGGGAAAGATGGCAATAAGTAAAAGAATAATGCCCCACGCTGATATTATTCTTGTAGCCGGAATCATCAGTCCGATTCCTAGAATGATTTCGGCAACACCGCTGATAATATTCAAAGCCGAAGGATAAGGGAGAAAGCCATTCAACATCTTTTCATAAAACCATGGCTTTCGAAAATGATTTATACCTGCTAAAATATAAGCTACTGCCATCACATACATCAAAATATTTTTCATGGGTATTTTGGGGTTGGTTATAATGTCAATGTATCCTGTCTCCCCTTACATCAAGCTTTTGTATAACACCCGCTTCAAATTCCAGCCATTCATCCCAGCGACTCAACACTTTTTCCTTCCCCCCAAGTTCGCAGGCTAAATCTAAGAATAAGCGATAATGCCCTGCCTCACTTACCATAAGATTTTTGTAAAACGACTTCAACTCAATGTCTTCAATATCCTTTGAAAGCAGTTTAAATCGCTCACAACTTCTTGCTTCTATTAGAGCAGAAAACAATAATTTCTCAACAAGTGAATCTTTGCGGGAACCACCATGCCTGATATACTTGAGTAGCTCGCTAACGTATTTGTCTTTGCGTTGCAATCCTAACTTTAGTCCCCGCTTTTTCAAATGTTCTATTACTAACTCAAAATGTCCCCACTCTTCTTTCACAATAGGAGATAGGGCTACTACTATATTTTCAAAATCCGGATAGTTCTGAATTAAGGAAATAGCGGTAGAGGTGGCTTTCTGCTCACAATAGGCATGATCCGTAAGAATATCTTCAATTGATATCCCGGCAAGGTTTGCCCAACGGGGGTCGGTGGGTAATTTTAGTCCTAGCATATTAAATAGCGAGTGGCGAAACTAAAAATTTTAAAGAGTGATAAAGAAAATGATGTGTATACAATAACGTTCTACTAAATCTTTGCTGTTTACAATGGCATTACCTTTCTGGTACTGTTTTAGATATTTGATTCACCTTAAAAAATACATATGAAAAAAATATATCTACTTTCTATAGTGATAATGGTTTGCAGTGTGGGCATTGCGCAAGATACCATTGTGGTAAAAAAGCCCCGTTTTGTTTTAGGTGGTGATGGGATATATCTACGCGACAGCACTTGGAAACTTGGCGGTTTTATGGGGTTTACGGTTAGCCAAACCGCTCTTTACCAATGGGGGCCGGGCGGAAGTAACAACTTTTCTTTCCTTATAGGGGTAAACTTTTATGCAAACCACAAAAAAGGAAAGTTGATTTGGGATAATGGTGTTGATGCTAAATGGGGAATGGTAGCGAATGGTTTAATCAGAAACAAGGCGCTTGCACAGCGAAACCTGCAAAAGAACATAGACATCTTCGCACT
>JAZKEP010000011.1:0-1155 GCA_040387015.1 Bacteroidota bacterium | reverse complement strand
GTCGGTTATGAAATTACAAAATCTCTCTATGCTGCAGCAAGGGTAAGTTTCGAAAGCCAGTTTACGCCCACTTATGATTACTCCCTAACGGATACAAGTAATGGACGTTTCAGAAGATATACTATTTCGAAATTTGCGGCACCTGCTGTTCTTACCATTGCACCGGGTTTAACCTGGAAACCTAAAGATTATTTCACGCTATTCTTTTCACCAGTGGGAGGTAAACTCACTTTTGTAAAGAAAGATCATCCCGGACGAGATACTACCACCGTGCCTGACGGAACATTTACTGATGCTTATTACAATGATGTGGATGAAACCCGTTTTGGATTAAAGAGAGGAGAAGGTTTTATGGGTGAACTGGGTTGGGAGCTCGACTTACTTTTTCAAAAGGATATTGTGAAAAATGTAAATTGGAAGAGTCACCTGAATGTATTTGGCGCTTACATGAATGCAGCTTACAACACAGAATTACCTACTTATAATATAGATTCCAATACAATGGGAACAACCAATATTCCGGATACCTATAAACACATACCGGTGGTGAAATGGGATAATGATATTGTATTCAAGGTAAATAAATGGCTGAGTGCCACGCTTTCTACAAGATTTGTATACCAATATAATGCCTTGACACCGGTGGACAAGATAAACAACGACACAGGAAAGAAAGGCCCGGATGGTATTACGGATAAAATAGACGGGAAGACTTTAAGTGCCTTCAATAAGTTGCAGATTTTTGAGCAATTCGGTTTAGCGCTATCCTTTAAGTTTTAAGAAGGTAGGAAAATATTAACAGCAAGATGGAACCGGTTTCGGCTCCATCTTTTTTATTCCGCCTTGGCTATAAATAAATCCGTTCGGTCATTAAGTTTGGCCGATAGAAGTTTGGAAAGTTTCACCTTACCGATTACATATTTTGTGTCATTACTGGTAAAGCGTTGTGAAATATCATGCACACCCAATTCATCTAAAATGCTTTCATCAGCAAAGCGGATGTACAAGTTTAAATCGTGGGAGTTGCTAAAAGGAATTATTCCGTTTTGTCTTACCTTTTTGTATTCGTAGCGATAGTTGTAACTAAGAGCAGAAATATCTGAAAGTACGGCTGAGCCCGTTGGATGTCCACCAGCTCCTTTACCTAAAAAGAAT
>JAZKEP010000010.1:0-7944 GCA_040387015.1 Bacteroidota bacterium | reverse complement strand
CCGGATCCATACTATAAACTTCAAAATAAATTTTGTTGGTACGAAGACCATCCACGTTTTGAAGCATTACGGTAAATTTTTTTTCGGTACCCGATAGTGCAAATATGGCTGACTTACCGACACAATTGTTTTGACCATCCACCGATTCACAGAACATCATGTCCCAGTCGGCAAAACTTTTTGAAAAGATCAGCGTTAAAATCAAAGCAGAGAGAATTTTCTTCATAGCCCGTGATTTTTGTTTGCTAAATGTAAATACATTTTTATGCAAAACGAATTTTGTTTCCGGCAAGTCAAAAGCTTCCGTTTTCTGTAAATAAAAAGTCCGTCCCGGAAACCGAAACGGACTAACTATTACTAACCATTGCATTTATTGCATCTTAATAACCATTGTATTGAACGGATCATCGTTCATGATATATTTCACATTGGCGTTGCTTTTCTCATCACTCTCCATAGGTTGTAGAAAAATGTCGGCATCCATATAAGTCTGGAGTTTATCAATATTTTTTACAGCGTAACGCTTGTAACCCGCCACTTTAAAAACAATTCGAATAGGTTCTCCTAATTCTTTTTTATTTAAAGCAAGCGCGTAATTGCCTTTATCATCAATAGAAGCCTGCAGCAATTCCTCACCAAACTTATCGAAATTGATTTTTGCATTATTGATGGGTTGCTTCGTCACAGCATCAATAATTTTACCCGTCACCACAAGAACATCCGGATTTGTGATAGCATGATTGGTTACCGCCTGGGGGCCTGCGGTTAAATTGGTTTCGCCTGCTGTTGATGTGTTTTGAGCAGAAATAGTTCCACACACAAGGGCCAACAGGAAGCCTACGCTCAGCGTAAGAATGGTTTTTGTTTTCATGACTTCCTTTTTATAAAAATGATTGTAAAATACTGATAATGAATGCCCGAAACTTGTTGATTATAATCTTGCACCCCTTTTTAAAATGCGAAAATTCATATTCAGCGAATTTTCGCAACAAATATATGAAAGGTCAAACGTTAAGGGTGTGAAAACATTGTAATCTTTCTGTTAAAAAATGGGAAATACTTTCCGACCGGAAATTTGAGAGCAAATCGTCCGCCAATAAAAATGGGGAAAATTAAAAAGCCTGGAGTTCCACCAGTTTCTTATAGATACCGTTCTTTGCCATCAAACCTATGTGATTTCCGCGCTCGGAAATTTTGCCATCCTGCATTACGATAATTTCATCGGCATATTGAATGGTGGATAGTCGGTGGGCAATAACAATGGTGGTTCTTCCCTTCATCAATTTGGTTAATGCGTCCTGCACTAATCTTTCTGAATTAGAATCGAGGGAAGAAGTAGCTTCATCTAAAATAAGTATGGGTGGGTTCTTTAGGACCGCTCTGGCTATGGTTAACCGCTGTCTCTCGCCTCCACTCAATTTGCCTCCGCGGTCGCCAATGGTTGAATCATAGCCGCTCTCCAGTTTCATTATAAAATCATGCGCGTTGGCAATCTTGGCTGCCTCTATTACGTTTTCGCGGGTAGCATTCTCCATTCCGAACGAGATATTGTTGAATACGGAGTCATTAAACAATATTGACTCCTGCGATACCATTCCAAACAGACCGCGTAAATCGCCCAACCTGTAATCACGAATATTTTTCCCGTCAATCAGAATTTCCCCTTCGCTCAAATCATAAAAGCGGGGAAGTAAATCCACCATGGTGGTTTTGCCGGCACCCGATTGACCAACCAGAGCAACCATTCTTCCCTTCTCTACTCTCAGGTTTATTCCTTCCAGAATTTTTTTGTCATCAAAGTTGTGGTAAGAGAAACCCGCATTCTTAAACTCAATTTCATTTTTGAATTCTTTGATGGAAACGGCATCATGTTTCTCCGTGATTTTCACTTCCGCATCCAGCACTTCGAAAATCCGTTGTGCAGAAGCCAGCCCCTTTCGAATATTATAAGAGGCACTGGAGAAATTTTTTGCAGGTGGAATCAATTGCGCGAATAATACCATGAACGCAATGAAAGTTTCGGCTTCCAGGTTTTTGTGGTCGAGCACTAACACGCCTCCGTAATAAAGCACGGTGCACACCACACACATCGCCAGAAATTCGGTGAGGGGAGAAGATAAATCGCGCTTTGTATTAATCAGTTTACTGAGCGTATAAAATTCTGTGTTTATTTTTCCGAATTGAAGGCGCATGAACTTTTCGGCATTAAACGCATGTATAATGCGCAGCCCGCTTAGTGTTTCATCTGCGATAGAAAGCAGGCGGCCCGAAACTGATTGCGCCTCGATGGATTGTTTCTTCAAACTCTTTCCAACCCGGCCAATAATAAAACCCGTAACCAGCAGCATAATAAAAACAAAAGCAGTCAGCTGCGGACTAAGCATTAGCAAGGCGCCTAAAAAAATGATAATATTCAGTGGCTCGCGAACAGTAACTTCCAAAAAACTGATGATGCTTATTTCCACTTCCTTCACATCATCCGTCAGTCGCGAGATGATATCGCCTTTTCTTTCCTTTGAGTAATAGGATAACGGCAGCGATAAAATTTTTGCATACAGTTCTTCACGCATATCGCGAACGGAGCCGCTGCGGATGGGAGCCAGAAAATACACCGCCAGATAGCGAAACAAGTTTTTAAAAAAGAAAAGCAACGCAATGCCAATGCAGAATTTTATTAAGGCCGCTAACTGCCCGTTAGCCATTATTTCTTCGCTCAGAAAAAACTTCATGTATTGGATAAACCAGTGGGCGGAAAAATGAAATTCAGGCTTTACAGCCACTTGGGGAATTTTCCCGAACAGCAATTGCAGAAACGGAATAATCATGACGACCGAAAACAGCGAGAAAACTACCGTCAATATATTGAACAGAATATTTAACGCGGCAGCGGTTGAATATTTACTGACATAACCAAGTATGCGAAGAAGATTCTTCATGTTCGGACAAATATAGAAAGTGGCAAATGACTCATGGCGGGTGAAACGCCCGATTCGGCAAAATATTTCTTTAGTACACTTTATTCTTTCTCTTACTTTCGTTTCAAATTATAAAAGCATGGATTCGCGCAGGCAGTTGAAAATGGGTTCGGTTATTCAGGAGGTGTTCGCTGAAATTTTGACCAGAGATGGAAAAAACATTTACGGAAAAGCTTTTGTAACCGTAACTAATGTAAAGGTAACTTCCGATCTTTCTATTGCCCGGTTTTACCTGAGCATCTATAATGCTGCTGATGCGGAAGAAGTAGTGCAGAAATTTAACGCACACAAACACGAGCTGAAAAGAAAATTAGCGGAAAAACTGCGCCACCAGTTAAGGGTAATGCCGGAGATTGAATTCTTTAGAGATGAAACGCTGGATTACGCTTTTCATATTGACGAAGTGTTTAAGAAGATAAAAGAGGATGATGAGAACCTAAAGGCCGAAGTGCAGAACCCGAAGCCAAAAGCAAAAATTAAAAAGGCTGCAGCCAAAACTCCGAAAACGAAAACCCGAAACCCGAAATAAGGATACATGCTTGTATTCAGAATTGCCTTACGCTACATCTTCTCGAAAAAATCTACCAACGCCATTAATGTTATTTCGCGGGTTAGCATGCTGGGCATGGGCGTTGGCGCCTTTGCCCTGATTGTTGTGCTTTCGGTGTTCAACGGTTTCGAAGGCCTGGTCCTTTCTCTTTACAGTTCCTTCTATCCCGATATAGAAGTGCGTGCAGTGTCGGGAAAGACTTTTGAAGATGAAGCCCTGCTCTCACAAAAAATTCTGAAGCTGGATGGCATTGCCTCGCTTTCGCGCATCCTCGAAGAAAACGCTTACCTCGAATACGGTGATGAATCGCAACTGGGAACCATTAAGGGGGTAGATGAAAAATACAACGAGGTGACCACCGTAAAACAATATGTGCGTGACGGAGAATTTTTGCTTGCCGATTCTTTTCGCAACTATGCAGTGGTTGGTGCCAACATCAGCTATCCGATGAATATGGATGTGAACCGCGGCATGCTGCCCCTGCGCATTACCGTTCCGCGCAAGGGCGTAAAAACGGTATTCGCGCCCGAAGATGCTTTCAACACCATGCAGGTTATTCCGGCAGGCGTTTTTTCTATTCAGCAGGAGTTTGATTCGAAATATGTTTTTGTGAGTTTAGATTTTGCGCGCGAGTTGTTGGGCGAAGAAAACCGCGTTTCGGCTTATGAACTAAAGCTTAAGCCGGGCGAGGATATTGATGACGCAAAAGAACGCGTGGCGCAGGCAGCAGGAAAAAATTTTGAGGTGCGCACCCGCTTTGAACAAAAAGCAGAAACCTATCGCGTAATGCTTATTGAGCGCTGGGTGACCACCGCCATTCTGGGTTTTATCATTCTCATTATTTCGTTCAACATTATTGGTTCGCTTTCCATGCTGGTGCTCGAAAAAGCAAAAGATATTTCCATTCTTAAAGCTATGGGTGCCGATGCGCGCCTGATAAAACGCATTTATCTTTTAAACGGTATGCTATCGAGCATGATAGGGGCGGGCTGCGGGCTGGCGCTAGGCTATGCGGTGGTGCTGCTGCAAATGAAATTCCATTTTCTGAAGCTGGGCGGCAGCGATTCCAGCTTTGTTATCAATTACTACCCGGTCATATTAAAATGGCGTGACCCGCTCGTAACACTGGCTATTATCACCTCGGTCAGCTTGCTGGCCTCTTATTTCCCCGCGCGCAAAGCCAGCCAGGCGGTCATGAGTTTTAAGTAATTTTTGGGCTTCGGAAATGGTTAGTTGTTCAATCAATTAAACTCTTGAAAAAGCAATTTGAGAAGAGCATCACTCTCGAGTTTTTTGAAGTCAGGAATTTCATTTTGAGTTGAGTCAAAAATCAAATCTTTCTTATTGAAATAAGGTCTTGTGGCAGATTTATGTCTATACAAGTAACCTTGACTATAAAAAACCACTTTAGGAAGTACGTCATCTTCACTCCATGTTTTTCTGCAATGCTCCACTTTATGAAATTTCATTTCGAAGATATTGTCAGGATTTAAGTGATAAGACGTAGAATCTACATCATTACAAATAATGCAACAGGAATCCTTTCTCAAAAAGGTAATTGTATCCTTGCTCACATAGAATTGGCCTCCTTCGCCATAATACGCCATACAGGCACCTGCAGAATAGACGTAAGTATTGTCATTCTGTAATTGCAACCTGCCTATGCCCCAATATCGTCCCACTATTTGAGCATGTCCACAGTTTACCAATGTCAACAGAATTAGGAAAATTCGAAAGCGGTTCATCTTCTTGATTTGTGGATGGTGTTATTGCCAACAATCCAAATTTAATCAAACTTCAAACCCCTCAAAAGAAATTTCTATTTGAATACATGCGGATGCTTTTGAAGGCGGCACCTACGGTGCGCGATATTTCCCATTACATTTATAGCTATAAACAGCCGACTCCTGGCGGAGTGAAAATAACAGCACGCTATATCATTCGTTTTGAATTTGCTCTGTAGGAGTGCCCTGTTTGTAGAAAATGAATTCAGCTAATTGTATTCACCCCTTCGGGGTCGGCTGTTTGTAGAAGACAAATATACCCAACTCCTCCGCGCACCATAGGTGCCGCCTTTTATTTGCCTCTTCAAACGCCTTCCTTATTTTCAATCCATAAATTATTAATCATGCCACACACCTATACTCAACTCTACATTCAAATTGTGTTTGCTGTGCAAGGCAGGCAAAACCTAATTTCCCAACAACACAAAGAAGAACTACACAAATACATTACCGGAATTGTTCAAAAGCGAAACCACAAAATGCTCGCTATAAATTCTATGCCTGACCACACTCACATTTTTGTCGGTTTAAAACCTACACAATCCATATCCGATTTAGTTCGCGACATCAAAACCAATTCTTCTTCATTCATTACAGAGAAAAAATTTGTGCGGGGGAAATTTAATTGGCAGGAAGGCTATGGAGCTTTCTCTTATTCTCATTCGCATATTGACGCAGTTGTCAAATACATTTTAAATCAGGAAGAGCATCACCGGAAGAAAACTTTTCGCGAAGAATACATTGACTTCCTGAAAAAATTCAATGTTGAATATGATGAGAAATATTTGTTTGAATGGATAGGTTGATTTCTATAATACAACAGGCGGCACCTACGGTGCGCGACATTTTCCATTACGTTTATAGCTATAAACAGCCGACTCCTGGCGGAGTGAAAACAACAGTTACTGTATATCATTCTTGTTGCATTTTGCTCCGTAGGAGCATTCTGTTTATAGAAAAAAGATTCGCATTAACCAGCGCACCATAGGTGCCGCCTGCCTATTCATTTTATAAAACAGCCTATTCCTAACGAAGTGAGAACAAAAACGACTTGCCACAATTATGCATTAAACACCTTGGCACACAGCACACATAGGATGGGTACTTCTTTATTCTCTGTAACCTCTATTCCTATATGTTTTATAGCTTCCGGGGCTCCAAAGCATCATTTTTATAGGCCTTCAATATATAATTGTAAGTCGCTACTATATTGCATTGGGCATTTATTAAATTCTTTTAAGCCTCTATAATATTTCATTAAGTCACTATTTAATTATTTTAGTTCCTGAGTATAAATCTTTAAGCCTTTGATTTAAAACTATGGGTTGTTAATATAAGATTTTAAGATTTTATGTAATTTTTGTAAGTTGCTGATTAAAAATGTTAAGTCTTTATTTATTTCTTTTAAAATAATAAAATAAAGACTTACAATTTTTAATTTAAGACCTAATAATTTTTTATAGCTTCTTAGTGTTTCATTACATATACTTATTGCTTCATTATATATACCTGTTTTTATTAATAAAATTCTTACAATTTAAAATTACATACCTATAAATTATCCATGCATACTTACATTAATATATTAGAAACTCAAAATTTTGTTTTACAGAATTAGAGTTTTACTTTAGCTGCTAATAAAAACACTGCATCTATGGAATTAAGACGCATTTTTAAGGGAGAAGATACCCAAATGACCCAGGTAATGCTCAAAATGATGGCGCTATTTGAGGAACACCTGCCAGATTTTACCACCTACGACACAGGTCTTGATGCTGCCTTTTTAACGGCCTGGAAAAATGCCTGGCAAACCGCCATGTCTACCATGCCCGATAAAGTGGAGGTGGCCGAAGGTGAGGAGTTGCTGGATGAGTCGCTCACGGCCCTCGAAAAATGCCGGGCGAAATATAAGGACGTGAAATATTTTGCGACCAAGGCTTTTCCGGCTAATAAAAAAGCGCTTAAAGAGTTTGGCGAGGGACAGTTTAGCAAAGTGAGCAAAAGCCCGCTGCGCATGGTGCAGTTTATGGAAACGCTGTTTGGCGTGGCTACCAAATATAAAACCGAGCTGATAGCAAAAAATTATTCGCAGAGCGCCATTGACGAAATTGTTACCCTTACCGATGCGCTGCGCGAGGACAATAAAATGCAGCAGTTGAAAAAGAAAGAGCGCCCTACCGAAACGCGCAAGCGTATTGAATCGCTGAACAGTCTGTATAGTTTTGGTCAGCAGGTGGCGCAGGTGGCTCCTTTGGTATTTCCGCAAAGCCCTGCCAAGCAAAAACACTTTCGGCTGACAGAAAAACGCCACCCGAAAGTGGTAAAGGGCTGGATCACGCTGGCACCCTCTGCCGCGCGAAAAATTAATTTGACTAATCTGCTCAAAAAATTTAATGTAACGCTCACCAACCAGAGCAAAGAAAACATTGAATACTGGCGGGCAGAAAATATACACGAGGAGCCGTTTCATAAATTTCAGCTGGCAGCAGGCGAAATCATCGAGCTAAACCCCGAGGTGCCTATCCGCAAATTTTTGGTGCTGAAGAATACTTCGCCAAAAGAGGTGCGAATAGTGATGGCGAAAAAGGGAAAAGAATAATTCGGAAAGGAAAGACGGTTAGATTTAGGCAATGGA
>JAZKEP010000009.1:15400-19004 GCA_040387015.1 Bacteroidota bacterium | reverse complement strand
TCAAGAACACCGCCAATACCAACACCACCGCTCAAATGAACATTTTTTCCAATCTGCGCACAGGAGCCCACCGTTGCCCATGTATCCACCATAGTTCCTTCATCAACATAAGCTCCAATATTCACGTAGCTCGGCATTAAAATCACACCTTTTTGCACAAAACTTCCGTGCCGTGCAACAGCATGAGGCACTACTCTTACTCCAAGCTCTTTATAATTTCTCTTCAATGGAATTTTATCATGAAACTCAAATGGTCCTACCTCAATAGTTTCCATTTGCCGAATAGGAAAATAAAGTATTACTGCCTTTTTTATCCATTCGTTTATCTTCCATCCATCAGGACCAGGCTCCGCTATTCTGATTTTTCCTTTGTCGAGCTGTTCAATAACACCTTCAATTGTTTTCTGAACTGTTTTATCCTGAAGCAAGGAACGGTTTTCCCAAACCTGTTCGATTTGTTGTTGAACACCGGCTATATTTTCCATATTGTATTTTTTTGAATGGCGACAAGTATAAACTGTTTGCTATTCCTTTGAAAATTTTCCTGCGATTTTTGTTTCCTTGTTAAGAAAATAAAAACAGAGCTAATAGTTTCTACCTTGGCATTCTAATAGAAATAGAAACAAAAAACATCGTATGAATACAACCAAAATTATATCTCTTGCTTATTTGGCATCCTCCTTATGCATGAATAGCTGCGCTCAAACTTCCGAAAAGCCTACCACAACAACTACTATTAAAACCACTACAAAATCAACTCTTCCCCCACATACTTATACTTACACACCAACTACCAAAACAAAAACTTCAACGGCAAAGTCTGCTACTCCGAAATTAACCACAACAACAAAAAGCAGTTCGTCAACAACCAAAAGTTCAACTAACGTAACTGCATCAACATCATCCACCACAACACAACCACAAAACACTCAAACTACTAACACATCCAAAAGTTCCGCTCCTCCAACTAATAGCACCACTTCCAGCACAACTAGCCAAAGTTCTGGTTCGGGAAAACCCAAAATGGGTAGTGGCGGCTCTACTACCACAACCGGCTCAGGCACAAGCAATACTCAAAATACTACGGGCAATATCTTGAGTAATGTATTAGGTGGAGCATCGGGTAGTTTTAGTGAAGGAGACGCTGCCAGCGCTATTAAAGAAGCCTTAATGAAAGGAGTAACTGCGGGTGTAAATAAAGTATCGGTAACAGACGGATACTTTGCTAACGGCATGATAAAAATTCCATTCCCCCAAGATGCCAAAGTAGTTGAAACCACCTTGCGCAGTGCCGGAATGGGCAGCATGATAGATAAACTGGTGCTGTCACTCAATCGCGCAGCCGAAGGCGCGGCCAGTCAAGCGGTGCCTATTTTTATTAACGGTATTAAACAAATGACTGTGACCGATGCTGTGAATATTGTAGGTAATCAGCAACCCGATGCCGCCACTAAATTTCTTCAACGCACAACAACAGAATCTTTGGTAACAGCATTTAAACCACCAATAAAAACCGCTTTGGATAAAACGCTTGCCACTAAATACTGGAATGATATAATGACTTATTACAACAAAATTCCTTTTGTAAAAAAGGTCAATCCGGACCTCAATGATTTCGTAACGCGCAAAGCAATCACCGGTTTATTCTATATGATAGGGCAGGAAGAAGCAAAAATCCGCAAAGACCCTCTTGGGCAAGGCAGCAAAATTATTGAAACCGTTTTCGGCAGTGTATTAAAACGCTAAGCGCTTAACTCAACTTCATATCCGCTCTTGCTGCGAATGTTTATTACATATCCGTTTTCAAAAATGAAATACTGCCCGCGGATACCTACAAGTTTCATTTCAATAATCGGCATCTTTTCAAATGAAAGAGACGTAACCTTCACCGGGTATTCTAAAACCGGATAAATAATTTCTATCACTTCATCCTTGACGTACTTGTAATGACGGTAGGCTTGGGGCAGCAATTCAATAACCCTGTTCCTTTCTGTCAGTAGATCAAGGCCATTTGACGATTCATTTCTCAGCATCCTTTGCCAATTGGTCTTATCGCTAAGATGCTCTTTCAGAACAACCTCAATAAAACCTGCCAATTGACGGTAAGGAGTTTCAACCAAAACGATTCCTTTATGTGCCCCCTGGTCAATCCAACGGGTGGGTATCTGGTCTTCACGGGTTACTCCTACCTTCACTGTATTGGTTAATGCCAGGTACACGAAATGAGGTTTGAAATGATGGTGGGTTTCCCATTCCGGGTTTCTTCCTTTCCCAAGATGGGCCTCACATAATTCAGGACGGATAATGCATTCTGCATTTTCAGGCGCATTGGCAAAGCAGTTATAGCACATTCCTTCGCCAAAACTTTTCGAAGTCTTTTTACCGCAAACGGTGCAGAATATTTTTCCGGTCCAGCGCAGCGTTATTTTATTTCCAACCAACTCGTTCACCGGAATTTTATCATTCCCTAAATCCAAAAAATATTGAACAGGATTAATAAAAGATGTTTTCATTTTATCTAATACTCCTTGTGCTTGCATAACACAAACTTATGAATTTATCAATGGTCAATGGGCAGCGGTCAATGGATTTTTCTACATTTGCCCCACTAAAAAATAAAGTATGAACGAAGTATATATAGTAAGCGTGGCACGGAGTCCTATTGGAAGTTTAAGCGGAGTATTGAAAGATGTAAGCGCGGTTCAGTTAGGCGCGCAAGCTATTAAGAAAGCCATTGAAAGAGCAGGCATCAAAGGAACCGATGTAGAAGAAGTGCTCATGGGCAATGTAATACAGGCCAACACCGGCCAGGCTCCTGCGCGTCAGGCGGCTTTAGCAGCCGGGGTTCATGCCAATGCAACAGTTACTACCATCAACAAAGTTTGCGCATCGGGTATGAAGGCAATTATCTATGCTGCACAGTCAATCATGTTGGGAGATAAACATATTGTGGTGGCCGGAGGAATGGAAAGCATGACCAATGCCCCTTACATGATGGCAAGTGGAAGAAACGGTTATCGTTACGGAAATGGCGAGTTAGCAGATGCTATTGTTCGCGATGCCTTACAGGATCCTTATAACAAAGAGATGATGGGCAACAGCGGTGACCGCTGTGCCAGAAAATTCAATTTCACCCGCGAAGAACAAGATGCTTTTGCTGTAGAGAGTTATCGCAGGGCAAGTGAAGCCTATAAGAATGGCTGGTTCAACGATGAGTTGTTTGATGTAGAAATTGCAGGAAGAGGCGAATCTACTTTTGTAAAAGAAGATGAAGAATATAAAAAACTGCGCGCTGATAAAGTTGCCACCCTTAAACCTGCCTTTGGTAAAGATGGAACAGTAACTGCTGTTAACGCTTCTAAAATAAATGATGGTGCTGCCGCAGTAGTTTTAATGAGCGGACAGAAAGTGAAAGAGCTCGGACTGAAACCACTCGCAAAAATCATAGGCTATGGTGATGCAGAGCAGGCACCTGATGATTTCACCACTTCTCCTTCTTTGGCTATGCCTAAGGCAGTTGCAAAAGCAGGATTAGAAATGAAAGACATGGAGTATTTCGAAATCAATGAGGCATTTGCGAATGTAACTATGGCAAATACTAAAT
>JAZKEP010000009.1:10323-15300 GCA_040387015.1 Bacteroidota bacterium | reverse complement strand
AGGAATGAGCGGAGCTCGTATTACCATTACACTTCTATCGGTACTTAAGAATAAAGGCGCCAAATATGGCTGTGCAGGAATCTGCAATGGTGGTGGTGGGGCAAGCGCAATTGTTATTGAAAGGTTATAAACCCTTAATTCTCCTGAAGGGGACTTAAATGCAAATGCAATAAATTGTATTCAGCCTCCGTTTTAGAAAAATGAAAATACTCTTCTCACTTTCTTTTCTTCTGGCAATAAGTATTTTTTCGTTTTCTCAAAAGTTGAAGGTTCCGAAAGGTGTGGCACAAACAGTTTCAAGCCCCACGCTTTCAAAAAACAATCTTCTTAAAATTCGGTTGCTTGAAGACACGCTTCGCCTCCTCTCCGACAAGTTCACTACAGATACTTTGCTGGATGAACGAAAAAAAGCCTGCTATGCTTTTATTCCAAAATTTGTAAGCGCACTCAAACTCGACAACTCCTTCTACTATCCTTTCGACTCGCTCGAAACGGTTTCTAAAATTTATTCGCCCGATAGTTTGTTCCGCATTTTCACCTGGCAGTTAGTATTACCCAAGGGCCGCTTCCGTTATTATGGGGTTATACAGATGAAAAGCACCAAGGTGAAAATCTATCCGCTCTTCGATTTGAGCGACACAATGCAATATCAGCCTCAGCTTATTACTACCAATAACAACTGGTACGGGGCCCTTTACTACAACATTATTTCCAAACAGGCCGGCAAAAAAAATATCTACACCTTATTTGGCTTTGAAGCAGCAGATGTAATCACGCGTAGAAAAGTAGTAGAAATTCTAACCTTCGATGACAAAGGCCAACCAAAATTTGGCGCTCCCTTGTTTTTCATAACCCGTGATGAAGACAGCACCCACTACAAGCGAACCGATACCCTCAACCGCTTTTTTATTGAGTACAAATACAATGCATCAACCATCTTAAATTACGATGCGGAAATGGAAATGATTGTCTTCGATCATGTGGCGCCACCAAAACAAACGGTGGAGGGTGCCACCTTCACTTATGTACCCGATGGCACCTACGAAGGATTTCTCTGGAAAAGCAACCGCTGGAACTGGGTGGAAACAGTCTTCACTTTTGGTATTAACGAAATGGACAACCCGCCTATCCCCGCTCCCCTATTCGGCCAACCGAATCGACAGCCAGAACTTCCCAAGGAACCCAAATAATCGCCAACTCATCCCTTTTTCGTTACTGCCTCATTACATGTGTAAGTATCAATTTCACAGATTCGCATAATGGAATAGAACATTATGAATGTCTTGCCTGAATGATAAGTAATTAAGCCAAAAAAATCTTCTCTCCGAATATTTGCATTACTTTTATTTCCTGCTCCCGGAACCGATGAAAACAAGTTTGCTTTTTCTTTTATTCCCGTTACTCATAACAGCCCAATCTGTGTTGAAACCCTCCATCGGACTTAGCAACCTGCCCGCTGATAATGATGTGGTGTGTAACATTCCCTTATATCTTGGAAGTTTTGATACCAGCGGTCTACAGGCAGGCGACACTGCTTTCGACTTCAAACTTTATGACCTTAATGGTGATTCATTCGTATTAAGCGAAAAGCTAAGTCGTGGCAAGCCGGTCCTGCTGGTGGCGGGCAATTATACCTGTCCGGTTTTTAGAAACAAACTCGCGGTGCTTAATTCTGTTACTGCAACTTACGGCAACCAAATTGAAATTGCCATTATCTACACAGTAGAAGCACATCCGATTGATACTTCGCCTTATTTCGGCTATGTAAATGTTACCCAGCAAAATCAAAATGGGGTAATACTTTACCACCAGCCCTCAACTTATGGCGAACGAAAAACAATTTGCGATGATATGTTGCAGAACATGAGCATAACAAGTCCGGTTTTTATTGACGGCCCCTGCAACGCATGGTGGAGCACTTACGGGCCCGCACCGAATAACGCATACCTGATTGATACCAATGGAATTATTTTCGCCAAACACGATTGGTTCGACCGGCATCCGCAACATGATATTATTTGCGACATTGACAGCCTGCTTGGCATGGGAGGATGTTCCGCAACACCAGGTGGTGGTGCATTTATTCTTCAGCCTGTAAACCCCACCGTTTCAGGATATGTAGGGGAGGTGTTATATGCTCACGTAAATGTGATTAACACTACTGCTAACTATGTCAATATAGGCGTAAAGAAAACGCAGGCCAACATCCCCGCCTCTTGGGAATCCGCTTTTTGTTTCCAGGTTTGTTTCAGCCCCACAGAGGATAGCATTACTATTCAAGTGGCCCCTTACGACACGGCAGACTTTTCATGTGATTTCTTTACGCTTTCGGGAGGTACCGATTCAGGAAGTGTAAAAGTTGGTTTCCGGAATACAGATGATATCTCTAACGGCTATTCCATCACCTTTCGCGCGTGGACTGTTGAAGAGCCAACCGCCATCAACACTTTAAATAACAGCGAAAACCCGTTTACTATCTTTCCGAATCCTTCCATCGGCAATCAATTGCAATTAAGTATGGATGAATCTCTTGCCGGAGAGCCATTAACGATATGCAATACAACAGGTAGTTTACTTTATCGCGAGACCGTTGATGGTTGTTCCATGAGCTTAAATACCTCTCATTTTCCTCCGGGAATTTATTTTCTCCGCATAGGAAGTTTCACAGCTAAATGGGTGAAGAAGTAATACTTCTTCACTTGAACCCTCAGCTAAAGTGCTTAACTATAGGCATAAGCGGACATACCTGTGCCCGACATCTCCTCGTCTTTGATTTGCTCAACACCTAGACACTTGTAGTTCAGGCTGAAAAAAGTGACCTGTTTCACGCAGGTAACAAAGTATCAGCTCAACTATCCGCCTTACTTTAGCCTTCGGCAACACCTCATCTGAGCTCTTGTGGAGCTCCTGCACCACATGACCCGTCAATTGCCTTTCGTGGAGTATTTCCCCCAACGATTTATCCCACATCCCGATAAAGGCATTCAGGATTGCGTAAGCTTCATCTTCCGAAATGTGAAACTCAATGTGCTTGTAGACGTACTTCACAGTGTCATAGTAATCGGGTTTATCTAACATCCGCGGGTTCCAATTATCCAGTGCGCTTTTCATATTGATTGATTTGAACATAGATGCGCAAACCACAAGCCATGCCTTTTTGTATAAGCACACATAAATGTGCATTGGCTGTTTTATTATGTGAACAACTCTAAAATGCCTGAATACGTTGGCAACGAATCTCCTCCGGAGAATTGGGGATTGCAATTATTCAAAAACTATGTTTTAGTGTTATCATCTAACACCAAACCATTCCCAGAGAAATTTCCCCTGCCTGTTTTACAAGCAGGTAAAAAATCACCCGAAGCGTCACTGAGGGAGGCAAAACTAAATTCTCAGTCACTTTTCAGCACTTTTACCTCAAAAACACAACCTTTCAACGAAAACAGGCGCCACCAACGGTGTTTTTGCAGAAACGGCTCGTCATTTGTACGACAGGGCTAGCCATTTGTATGACAGGGCCAGCCATTTGTACTGCACGGCTCCTCATTTGTATGATGGGGCTAGTCGTTTGTACTCTGCGGCTCCTCATTTGTACGACACGGCCAGTCATTTGTAAAACACGGCTACTCATTTGGATGATGGGGCTAGTCATTTGTACTCTGCGGCTCCTCATTTGTACGACAGGGCCAGTCATTTGTAAAACACTCCCTGCCATCTATTCTATTTCCGGTGCACGCGCAGCATCTCCCTCCTTCCCGGTGGGCCTGGTATTTTCTCAATCGTAAAGCCCGCTTCCTTCATTGCTTTCTGAACAACCACTTTAGAACAGTAAGTAACCAGTATGCCGCCAGGCAGCAAAGCATCATACATCTTTTTAAAAACTTCTGCCGTCCATATTTCAGGTTGATGAGTAGGAGCGAAAGCATCGAAATAGATGAGTGAATAGTAATTGGTGATTGGTAAATAGTTGAATACAGATTCATTTATCTTTTTGAAAGAAAAATAAGGAGTGATTTGGTGTGTTTCATTCCAGCGAACAAGGTGAGTAGTGTGGTATGGTCCATAACAAAATTTGTAACCTAGTATTTCGGTATAGTTAAGACCCTTAATGGTTTCGATGGGAACGGGATGGAGTTCGATAGCGGTATAATCAATTTTGATGTTGCGTTTTTCTGCTTCAAGCATAGTGAGCAGCGCATTAAGACCGGTGCCGAAACCGAGTTCAAAAATGCGAACATCCTGCGAAGAGGAAGACAATACATGATCCAAACCACTCTTTATGCAAATGTGCTTGCTTTCTTCAATGGCTCCGTAGCGGGAGTGATAAACTTCGTTGAACTGTTCAGAAAATAAAGTGTGGCTGCCGTCCCGAGTAGTTATAATCTGCATTTACTGAACTACCAATTTCTGAACCTGATTCCCTGTCCGGATGAAATAAATGCCTTTGGGCCAACCGGCAGTTTGAAATCTGCAGTTGTTGATTGCAGTTGTATTGTACATCATTTTACCTTCAGCATCCACCACTTCTACTATCCTCTTTTTGCCTCCCGCAAATTGCAGACTGCAAACCCCGTTTACAGGATTCGGGTAAATTTTGATTTCATCTTTACTCACTTCATTCAACGAAGAAGGATGTGTCTGTTTCCAGTTATCAAACAAGGTTTGCAGCGAATCAATCGGACTCATACCATAGGGGCGGCTCTTTACTACTAAGTGCAGATAGAAAGCTGTATCGGCATCGCTTGGTTTTGCCACCCGTAGAAATGCAGACTGTGAAGGAACTCCTTCATTCAAACAGCGCGAGTCCGCACCCGGAACATTCGCGCCTTGCAGACAGGCCATTAACCTTTCTGCAAGTGAGCCGGGTGTATTCAAGAAATTCCATTCCATTGAGTCAAGTATCTGTTGATTGAGCAAAATATTTCCTTGTATAGAATAGTAAGAGCCGAACTTGTGATTTTTATAATCATAACAATT
>JAZKEP010000009.1:0-10313 GCA_040387015.1 Bacteroidota bacterium | reverse complement strand
ACCTTGCAATGCCGTACTGACGGATAGTTGAGTCACCATCCCAATCAGAAACATTTACTTCGCTTAATATATGCTGAGGACTAAAAGGCAGCAGCATTAAATCGTGCAGATAACTTTGATTGTTTGCATTCCACAGCGCCTGTGTATGTGCCGCACCAATACCAGGAAGCACATCCGAAATAATCAACGCTCCCTCCGGTGGGTTGGGCGCCTGTAAGCAAGTGGCTCCTGCGCTTCCCACCTCGCCTGTTGCTGAATCAACCGCTACAATTGAAAAGGTATCCTGTGCTTGGGCTATAGGTGCAATTAATAAGCAACAAAAAATAAATATGTATTTCATGGCAATGAATTTACAACTTCTTAGCCACCACTAACCAGTCCCACGGGTAAGGTGCTTTCAACCACTTAGGCGGATTATTGAACTCCGTCTTCCAGGTGTACTTAACTTTATCGGTCTGTAAAATTTTAAAACCTGAATCCTGCAGCATAAAGCGCAACTCTTCTTTCAGGTGATGTTTGGTAGGAGTGCTGTCCAAATGGATGATTCCGCTAAAGGGGTTTCCCACTTTTTTCTCTTTGATTACCTTTTTACCGGCCTTTTTATCGCGCAAATCCCATTGGTCTAAAATATACTCGCTGTATAAGGCCGATTCTAAAGAGGGAACAACCAAAACAAGGTATCCGCCTTTAGCCACTAATTTGATAACGGTGTTGTAAGTAGCATTCCGGTTGGCTTCATTAGGAGTGAGCAAAGTATTGATACAAACTACAAAGTCGGAAACAGGAAGTGACTTATTTGCGCTTGCAAGATCCTGATGGATGTATTCAATGTTGGTGAAGGCCTTATTCCGTTTCTTTGCTTCATCAATGTAATGTTTCGCAATATCAACGGCATACACTTTTTTAAAGGAAGAAGCTAGCAGCGGCAGCCAGTTGCCGATGGCACAGCCCAAATCCATGGCCGACTTCTTTTTGGATGCGTATTTGCTGATAGCAGATTGAATGACTTTTTCTCTATCGTTTGAAAAAACATCAAAGATTTTTTCATCATGCTTCAGCGATACTTCGTCCCAGTATTTTTTGTCCATATTATCTTTTTGAAAAATTTGATTACTCGCTCTTAATCAGTTTACCTGAAAAGATAGTTTGTTGATTTTGAATGGTTACCAAATAAATACCCGCTGCCCACTTTTCGATAAACAAGGACTTGGGCTGTGTGGATACACTTTCAATTTTTTCAGCATACACCTCTACGCCCATCGGGTTCATCACTTTAATGCTTACCGGTTGATTTACAAAAGCGGATAAATCGAGCGTTACTTTATCGTTTGAAGGATTCGGGAAAATACCAAGCCGCTTAGTTGCTGTGATATTTTCAATTCCGCTCACCAGACTATCCACTCCCCATGCATAATCAATGGAGGTTGAGTCTATCACAATTTTCGAATAATATACGTACTGAGAACTTGCAGTATCCATATACCACCGCTCTTCGAATTGCGATTGATGAACAATACTTTGAAAATTTGTGAAGCTGCCATACATGGCTGAATCACCCACCATAATTACCCAGGTTTGTCCGCCATTTGTCGCACAGGCTCTAACCGTATTAATTTCACCAATGCAACTTCTTCTAACGGCCACATAACTTGCAGCTTGTCTGCCAAGCAACCATACACTATCGTTCACTACTTCATCAAAATCAGCATCTTTCCAGTGGAGTGCAACCTCTTTAAAGGTGTAGCTCGTACCAATAATAGAAGGTGTGGGTTCAGGGCGGTACATGAGCAAGGCTACATTCTTTTTCTGCTGCACATAAGGCAAGTGAACATTTGCACTATTATCATTGCGGTCTTGCCAATTGACTTTCACCTCACCTGAGCCTGTGTAAACCGCAGTGGTGCCAACGTTGGCCACACAGGGATGCTGCTGAAAACCTACTTTACCTTTCCAGAAATCAATAACAGAAGCAAGGGTAACAGAGTTATGTTTAAAGATGGCTACATCCTGCCCACAGATGACAGAACTCTTTGATATTACACCTAATGATTCGGATAAACCCTGCGCATTTCCCGGGTTGATAATAGGTCTGAGTGGTGCAAGCAAAGCAAAATCAACCTGGTCCCAAAGATTGGAATCAATAAGCAGCTGAACGGTTTGGCTTACAACATCAGGATGAAAATACGCACCCGAACTCCATTGAAATACGGTCTTATCTACCGAAGACATAGCGCTATTGATAATGAATCCGCTATCAAGCGTGTGACCAATATGATACAAGGTGTCTAATGTTGGGGTCCAGGAATAAATAACGGAGTCAACAGGTAAAGTTGAAGATGCTAAAAATGCGCCACCGGCAGATGCTCCGGTTGGAGCCTGACCGAATCCTGTGAGCAGATAAATAAGATTGTTATGGCTTTGCCCGTAAGGTGTTTCGTACTTACTGGGATAGTTTCTTCCGGCAACGGGAAAGAAAACTCCTTTATCATTGGTGAGCATCAGCAACTCGTCCAACAATTTTTGCGAAGCCTGAGTAGCGAGGTCTTTGATCTGTGCATCCTGGGCAAAATCTGCAAGGTTGAGTAACCCGCTTAAACAATATGGAGTATAGACGGAAGAAAAGAATTCATAGAAGCCGTATTGTATTTTGAGATTCAAATAGTGACGAAGACGGGCATCCAATGTATTGTCTATCACTTTTCCGTAGCGTTCATGAAGCAGCCAGTCAGAGCCCATCCACATAATCATGTGGTTCTCGGACCAGTAATTTCTAACCGTATCTCTGTTGTTTACCCAATAAGGCACCGAGTTGAGAACCGGTAAAATCTGGGCATCATATGTTCCGGAGTCGAGATATAGAATGCGGACCAATTCAATAATGTCGAAATCGCTGGTATTGCCGGTTACAATACTGGCAAGTTTAGCATTGAGCAGATTGGCATCTACCGGAACCCCTTTATAAGCCTGCAAAACTATTCTGGCACCACCGCCACTCGCCAGACAAGAATCAACGTAGTCTAATCTCCGCTGTTCGTAAATAGCATTATTGGCAGCATAAGACTGATGGCTGATAACAAACAAAAAAACGACTGAAAAGATTTTTGTGAATAACCTCATGACCGAAGATTTAGGTGAAAAGTATTGTAAAAACAATTTTAATATAATTAAGTTGATTATTCCCCTGAACCGAGAGTATTATTATTTCATCTTTGCTTTCATCCAACAGCGTTATTCGTAATGTCCAGATTCTGCCTTACTGTTATTTATCTGCTTTTTAGTTTCACCGTTTTGTTTGCTCAGGAGTTTTACCAAAACCGAAAGCTTGTAAAAGTTTGGGAAACACCCGAAGGATTAAATGTTCCTGAATCTGCTTTCTACTATAAAAAAGAGAAGGTCATCTACGTTTCGAACATTGCAGGCATGCACAATGTGAAAGATACTTTGGGTTTTATTTCGAAACTGAATGACAAAGGTGAGTTTATAGAAAAAGAATGGGTGCGCGGGTTAGATGCACCTAAGGGAATTGGTATCAGTAAAAGGAAATTGTATGTAACGAATATTGATGAGGTGGTGGAAGTTGATTTGAAAACAGCTCAGATTTTGAAACGGTATAAAAACCCGAAAGTTGTGGCGGTTAATGATGTTGCTGTTGATGCAAAAGGAAACGTGTATGTAACTGATACTAAAACCAATTGCCTGTTCCGCATTGGTAAAGATTCGCTGGAAGTTTTTAAACAAGCCGAAGAAATAAACAAAGTGAATGGTGGCTGTGTTTATAACAAGCAATTGCTTTTTGGCTCTAATGGCAGATTAGCTGCGCTTGATTTAAAAACCAAAACCATTAAAATACTTGCTGACAGCACCGGCTATTTAGATGGCATTGTTGCTGTTGGCAAAAATAAAATAGTAACATCTGACTGGAAAGGAAAAATGCAATTAATAGAAATTGGTAAAAACATTGAGACTTTGCTGAATACAACACCGCTTGAAATTTATACTGCCGACTTAGGTTATATCCCGAAACAAAAACTTCTTTTAGTGCCGACATTTTACAACAACAAAGTGGTAGCTTATAAACTGAATGATTAAAATGAAGAATAAATTTCTATTCCTGTTTCTTATCCTACTTACATCTATACAAATATTCGCGTTGGATAAAACCTGGGTTGATTCAATGGAGTTATATTCAAAAGAAGTATTGATGCCGCCACAGAAATATGCATGGACCTGGCAGAGTGCAGCCTTGCTGCGGACCATGATTGCACGCTATGAACAGGTGCCCGCGAAAGAAAAAGCAGCGTATGTTGAGTATGTAAGGAAATCAATGGACCATGTGAAGTTGATGGTGAATGGACGTAACCCGAATAACGTAGCATCGGGAGTGGGGATGGCTTTTTTAGCAAGAGTGACAGGTGAAAAAAAATACAAGGAAGCAGCCGACAAAATTTACAAGCAGTATCTAAAAATTCCGCGGGCTGATAACGGAGGAGTGACACATCTTGCCAATTTTAAAGAGTTGTGGGATGATACTATCTACATGCTCGGAGTGTTTTTGCAGGAGATGTATCGTCTTACAGGCGATGAACAATACATCAACCAATTGGTGGGACAGATTGATGCGCACCGCGAAAAACTTTTGAATAAAGAATGGGGCCTGTGGTATCACGGTTGGGATGGCGACAATAAAAGCCATTGCAACTTTTGCGGACAAAACGGTTGGAGCAATAACCCGAACAAAAGAAGCGATGAATGCTGGGGCAGAGGAAATGGCTGGGTAGTTGTAACCATTACGGAAACCCTGCAACTGCTTCCCGCAAATCATCCGCAGCGCGCCAAGCTCGCTTCTTATTTAAAAGAAATGATTGTGCATTTACCGCAGTTACAGGATAGCGCAACCGGACATTGGTTTCAATTGCCTGTGCGCAAGAATGAAGCAGGCAACTATATCGAAAGCTCGTGCACGGCTATGTTTGCTTTCGGCATTTTGAATGCCTTGAAAATGAATATTGTTTCGGGTAAGGATTACGAGCAATGTGTTGACCGCGCTTTTATTGGATTGCGCCAACACAGTGTGAAAGAATTAAAAGGGCCTTATCTTACCACCAGGAACGTGTGCAAAGGAACCTGTATCGGAGATAAGAATTACTACTTCAATCGTTCAGCAAAAAGCGAAAAGCGCTACGGACTCGGAATGTTTGTTTTATTTGGAAGCAGTTATTTGCAACACAGCAATTCGTTATAATGATTTTTTTCCCTCTTCCTTCCGACAATCAAACCAATTACCGAATGGTAGCCAAAACCATTTTCGGCTTAGAAAACCTGTGTGCCGAGGAATTGAAAAAACTTGGCGCGGAGAATGTAGAGATACTTAACCGTGCGGTAGGCTTCGATGGCAACATCGGCATAATGTATAAAGCAAATCTGCTTTTGCGAACCTCGCTGCGTGTGTTGGTTCAGTTTGCAGATTTTGAAGTGGCGAACGAAGATGATTTGTATGACAAGGTAAAATCCATTGCCTGGGAAAACCTGATTGGTGTGGATGATACCCTCGCTATCGATACGGTATTGAATACAGAAGTATTCAATCACTCACAATACATTTCGCAAAAAACGAAAGATGCTATCTGCGATCGTTTCAGAGAGATTGCGGATAACAAACGTCCTTCTGTAGATTTTGATAATCCTACTTTGCGCCTACACCTGCATGTTTCCAGAAACCGCTGCATTATAGCGTTGGACAGTTCGGGTGATTCGCTGCACAAAAGAGGTTACCGCGAAAAGACAAACTTAGCCCCTATCAATGAAGTGCTTGCTGCGGGCTTAGTACAACTAAGTGAATGGGACAGACGAAGCACTTTCATCGACCCCATGTGCGGCTCAGGAACTATTCTTATTGAAGCAGCGATGCTTGCTGCCAACATCCCCGCAGGATATTTCAGAGAGAACTTTTGCTTTATGAACTGGAAACAACTGCTGCCTTTTGATAAAGAGTTGTGGGAAACCATCCATAGCGCAGCCATCGAAAAAATTTCTACCGAGGACCTTATCCTTTATGGAATTGAATTGTCGCCTAACGTAGCACGCAAAGCTAAAGAAAATGTAAAGCGTTCGAAAACAGAAGACATGATTCGCGTTCGCTGTGCCGATTTTTTAACCAGCGATGCGCCACCTACTGTTGGCAGCAAACCCATCCTGCTGATGAACCCGCCCTATGGCGAGCGGATGGATCAGGAAGAAGATATCAATGGGCTCTACCATGCAATGGGTGATACTTTTAAAAAGAAATACATGGGCTACGAATGCTGGATTATTTCTTCTAACCTCGAAGCCATGAAGCATGTAGGGCTTAGCACCTCCAAACGAATAGTGGTTTACAACGGCCAGCTGGAATGCCGCTTTTTCAGATACAGCATCTATTCCGGAAGCAAGAAAGCAAGCAAGCAATAATTACTCTTCCCTCCGGGAGAAAGCAATAGTAAAGTCCCTTTCACTATTCTTTGCTCCTGCGTTTTTCTTCCATAAAATTCTTTTATATGGAATATTCATTTTATTTTTCCCATTCACTTCCTAAACACCTACACCATGAGAAAAATATTTTACGCACTAGTTGCATTTGTAATTAATTTAACCATCCTTCTTTCAACAGCTAACTGTTTTTCGCAAGCCCCTCAAAACATGAACTACCAGGCGGTGGCGCGCAACGCATCCGGTAACATTATTCCCGACCAGAGAGTGGGCCTTCGCTTTACTATTCGCGATGGCAATGCAGGCGGTACTATCGTTTACCGCGAAACTAATTTTGACACTACTAACCAGTTTGGATTGTTTACAACTAACCTCGGCAGCGGCACCGTGGTAAGTGGAACTTTTGCGGGCATTAACTGGGCAACCGGAAATAAATTTCTTCAAGTGGAGATTGATGTAGCTGGCGGAATTGCTTACAGCGATATGGGAACGAGCCAATTGTTGAGTGTTCCTTATGCCTTATATGCCGAAACCAGTGCTAACGGCCCTATGGGTGCCACCGGCCCTACCGGGGCTGACGGAGCACAGGGAACAACAGGCTTGCAAGGTGTACAAGGCATACAAGGCAATCAGGGTATTCAGGGAGTGCCGGGTAATAAAGGCAGTACGGGAGCAACAGGACCAACCGGTGCAGGTATACAAGGTGTAACAGGGCCAACAGGCCCTATGGGTATTACCGGCTCAGGAGGCGGAGCAACAGGACCTACCGGACCCGCCGGCTCAACCGGTGCAACCGGCTCAGGCGGAGGGGCTACCGGACCAACGGGACCAACCGGAGTGAAAGGTGCCACGGGCGCTACGGGACCAACCGGTGCACAAGGCTTACAAGGTGCCACAGGAGCGCAGGGAATACAAGGTGCTACAGGATCGCAGGGTGTGCAGGGCAGTCAGGGAGTGCAAGGAGTTAGTGGAAATGCAGGAGCAACAGGACCAACCGGTGCACAAGGCTTACAGGGTTCTGTAGGATCACAAGGGGTACAGGGTATTGCAGGGCCAACTGGCGCTACCGGAACCAGCGGCACCAATGGAACTACGGGTGCAACAGGTGCTACAGGCGCAGCGAATGCCAGCGGCACGCTTAACTATGTATCTAAATTTACACCGAATGGTACCACCCTCGGAAACTCGCAAGTGTTTGATGACGGAAGCAATGTGGGCATAGGCACTATAGTGCCCGGCACCAACAGGCTTAAAATAAGTATTGCCGATGCTACAACGCCTACCGGATTATACATTCAAAACGATTATTCGGGCGCCTCGAATAAATACGGTATTAATCTGAATGTAAACGAAGTTGGCGCTGGCACCAAGTATGGCATTTATAGTTTGGTAGAAGGTACCGCTGCTGATGCAAGTGCAGTGTATGGGTATTATCTTAATACCATAGCCAACGGTACAGGTGGTGCTTACGGAAATTATACCTACCTCTCTCCTATTGGTACCGGGGTGCGCTACGGAACCTACAACTGGGTGGATGGTGCTGCTGCCAGTACCTCTTCCATTTACGGCAGTCATCAGTTAGTTACGCATAATGGCACCGGAACCACTTACGGGTATTCTGCCGATGTAAACAAAGCAGCAGGACAAGCCGGTACTTTATATGGCTTAAATATTACAGCCGACAATGACGGCACCGGTAACTCATACCTCCTTTACGGAACCTCCATTGGCAGTACTGCGGGCACTGAATATGGTGTTTACGTAACCGGGGAAGACATTAACTATTTCAGCAATAATGTGGGTATAGGAACAACTACCCCCGACCGCAAACTGAAAGTAATGAGCAGCACAACCCTCATCGAGCAGGGCGTAATACACGGAGAATATACCGGCAGTAACGCAAATTCCAGTGGAGTGCATGGTATTGCTAACACGAACTCCGGGCTTGGTTATGGTGTGGTGGGTGATGGGGGCTCTGTGGGTGTGTACGGAACATCAATTTATTCCGGTGCAGGAGACCGGTACGGCATGGTTGCTTATGGTCAACTTGGCGCTGATGACAATTATGGAGTTTATGCATTGGGTAACTACGGCACTAATGCATATGGAATGTATGCCAGGGGCTTGGGCGGTTCAAATACTACTTATGCCGGCTACTTTGCGGGCAATGTATATGCTACCGGCTCTTATCTTCCAAGCGACCGTAAGCTGAAAACCGGCATTGCGCCTTTAAGTGGAGCTTTGTCGCTTATTAACCTTCTCAATCCTTCTATTTATAACTATAACAATGATGCTTACAGCCAAATGAATCTGCCGAAGGGATTGCAGTATGGTTTAATTGCCGATGAAGTGCAGCAGGTGATACCCGGTGCAGTTACAAAAGCGGTGCAGCCTGCCGAATACGAAAACCACGATAGGCACAACGGCAAAAAGCTGAGCGATGCAGTAGAGTTTAACGCTATCAATTACACCACCATGGTTCCTATTCTTATTGCTGCCACAAAAGAGCAGCAAAAGATGATTGAAGCGCAGAACAAAGCCATTGAAGAACTTAAACTGGAAATTGAAGAACTGAAAAAGAAGTAAGCTTACTTGATTGAAGTCTGCCCTGCTGGTTTTTCTTTCACGGGTTTTTGACCGGGATAATAAACCTGTTGAGCGTTTTGATAAATCTGCTCTTTGTTCAAGGTCATAGGTTTTAGTTTTTGGTCAATAAACAGTTGCATCTGGTCGGTGTAGTGCGGGCTATCAGCTTTTGAAGATGCACCATACGCATTTACAGTTTCTATCTCCACTCCCTCTTTCGAATATCTTACTAATTCGATATACGAATCGCCTACAAACGTTCTTCGCATTCCGTTTTTATATGGCTGCGTCATAGTTGCTGCAATAACTTCGGGCATTCCGCCAACAGGAAGTTCAACGCTGCCCCTTGCATGTTTCTGCACTGCACCAAGCGGAACGCTAATAGAACCAAAGTGTTTAAGCAGGTGTTTCTTTGCTACACGAATGGCTGCTACATATTCCGCTTCGGTAAAAGTATTATCCTCATACTGCCGCGCCTGTGCTGTTATTTTATCTATCAACTGATACATGGTGAAAGTAATCAGCGCTGCTTCGCGACTATCGGCTTCGCTTGTGCGGTCCCACTTCTTAATCAATGCAAGCGCATCGGCAATGTCGGGATATTTAGCGGGGCTCAGTTGCATAAGCATACCCGCATTGGCAAGACCATAAGTATAAAAGCTGTCGTTAAACTGGCGGTTATACTTCACCTCTTTAAATTCTTCATAACTAAATTTTGGCTGACTGTTTATGAGGTGATGCCCCATGATGCTGCGGTTGTTTCTTTCGGTGCCATAGCCAAATGTTGGTTCGCAACTTACACTCGAACAGTTGTTTCCCTCTCCTGTTACTTCGAAACATGAATTATTAGTATTGAGCAGGTAACCGCTTGAAGGATTTAAAACCTGCGGCAACGAATCGAAAGGATACCAGTTGGGCTGCCACAAAGTTTCAGACGTATTGCCGGGCAGCACCTTCAGCCAATCGTATTTCGGGTTGCGGTAGGCAAACTGTCCGTTGCTTACATAAAAAATAGTATCTGTTCTATCGGCATATACAAAGTTAACACCTGCAAACGCACCCTCGCTCATCACGTTCTTCCACTGCGTAAAAGTTTTTGCTTTGTTCAGGTTGTATAATTTTTCGGCTCCGCGTAAATCCATATTGGCAGGAAAGCGGATGGAATAAAACCCGTCTTTATTTTTCAGGGTAGTTCCGTATTTGCTCCAGTAGAAAGTTTTGGTAATGGGAATACGAATAGCCCCCAGCTTTACCTTCACTGT
>JAZKEP010000008.1:0-19213 GCA_040387015.1 Bacteroidota bacterium | reverse complement strand
TGGTGTATTGCAATCCTAAACAGGCCACACCGCGGTCGTTCTTCGTACTGGTTTGAGTGAAGATATTTTTTTCGCCCTCGTGGCCCTGGCGGTAGCGCCAGTCCCAGCCGGTATACAGAAACAGAAATTGATTACGGTCCAGATAACGGCCTACATGGCTTTCGGTTTCGAAGCCCGCTGTTTTACTAAGGCCCACCCGCCATTCGGCATCAAATTTCCAGCGTGTATTCATCAGCGAAATTTCACCATCGCTGCCGTTGGACTCAAAACCGATTTCCGCGCCAAGGTAAAATCGCCTGTCATCGGCATACACTTTCCGCAGCGCTTTTTTCGGGTTCGGTATCTGCGGATTGGGCGGTGTGTTTTCGTAAGTAAAAATTCGTCCCATGCCTGCCATCATGTGGTAAAGTATGTGGCAATGAAAAAACCAATCGCCATATCCCTCCGAAGCATTAAACTCGATGGTGTCGGTTTCCATAGGCATAATATCGAGCACATTTTTTAAAGGAGAATAATCGCCCTGGCCATTCAGCACGCGGAAAAAATGACCGTGCAGGTGCATGGGGTGGCGCATCATTGAATTGTTGATGACAATGATGCGGATGTTCTCGCCTCCTTTTATCAAAATCTTATCGCTTTCAGAAATGGCTTTGTTGTTCACCGTCCACACATAGCGGTTCATGTTACCGGTTAACTCAAAACGCAAAGTGCGCAAAGGTGCATCGGGTAACACAGTTTTAACGGGAGATTTCAGCATGGCATAATTGAGGGTAACAGGCATTTCCGGCTCCTGTGTATGGTGATGATGCACTGCCTTCGCTTTTTTCTTTTTACGTTTCGGTTCCTGCTCACCGGTAATTTCAGGATACATCACCACGTTCATATCCATTTGCTGCAAACTCATGTTCATGCCCATGTCGTTCATTTTCCCCCCGGTAGTCATCATGTCGTTCATCATCTTCATCCCTTCAAAATACTTTAGCCGCCCGAGAGGCGCTTGTGGTTTTTGAGTTCCGTTACCCAGCCATAAGGAGGCATAACCGGTGCGGTCTTCGGCAGTGGCAGTAAATTCATAAGCCGTGTTTGCCTCGGGAATGGTTACCAGCACATCGTATGTTTCTGAAACTCCCACTATCAGCCTATCTACAACTACGGGCTCTACATCGGCACCGTCACTTGCTACTACCGTTATTTTACCACCGGAGTAATTCAGCCAGAAATAAGTGGAGGAACTTCCGTTGATAACGCGAAGGCGAACCGTATCGCCCGGCTGATAATTTTTTCTCTCCTGCTCTTTATTGCCGTTCACAAAAAAGCGTTCGTAGTACACATCGCTCACATCCATGGCGTGCATACGCTTCCATTCATTCAACAGTTTAGGTTTCAGGTAACCATCGCGAATCGCTTCGCTGTAACTCTGAACCGCATTCTTCTTAATCATATACCAATCGGTGGCATAATGCAGCGAGCGCTCAATCTGGTGCGGGTTCTCATCGCTCCAGTCGCTTAGCAAAACAACTTCTTCCTTCTTTACAGGCTCATTTCGTTTATGAATAATGAAAGCGCCATACATACCCACCTGTTCCTGCAACATGGTGTGCGAATGATACCAGTAAGTGCCGCTTTGCTTAATCGGAAAACGGTAGATATGTGTGGCGTGCGACTTAATCGGAGCGGTGGTCAGATAAGGAACACCATCCTGTTCATTTGGTAGTATCAATCCATGCCAGTGTATAGAAGTTTCGTGGTGATGCATCCTGTTATGCACGTGAATTTCAGCGGTATCGCCTTCGATAAAATGAAGTGTTGGCATCGGAATCTGCCCATTTACTGCAATTGCTTTTTTGGCGGTGCCGGTATAGTTTACAATGGTGTCGGTTACATACAAATCATACCGAACCTGTTTCTGGGCATACACACCGGTAGTGAAAAGCAAGAACAGCAAGAAGGCCGTACCCCTTTTCATTTTACTTCGTTTTCTTTTCCGATACATTACCACAGGTAAGCATCTTTGAACCGTAGTAAGGGTTTTTAATCGCTGCCTCTGCACTTATCCAATAACTCTTTTTCATCGGGCAGTATTGGTAAAATAAGTCCTGTGATGTGGTCGCCTCATCTTTTACTATTGGCCAAAGATTAGATGAAAGCTCGGCAAAAGCAGCACGTTGTTTTTCTATATCGGGTGTCTTGCTTATTTTTTGAGCGGCTTTCAACAGCGTCTCTTTTCCTTTTAATTCACTTGCCTGCTCTATTTCTTTTGATAATGCGGACGCCTGTTTAGCCGCCAGTTCATTATCGCTTTGCACCAAAGCATCTTTTAGCTGCAGGTAGTTTTTCAAAATTGCCTGAACATGATTGTCCTGAGCGAATGATGCAGTGCTCATCAGCACTACTGTCATGATTGTGATTATTGTTTTCATAATTATTGAGTTTTAAATTTTTCTAAAACGTAGATTTTATATTGACCGCTGAAACCACCCTCTATAACCTTTACCACTTTCAGATTTGTGTAAGCGAGAATCTCCTCCAGTTTCCGGTTGATGTCCGAGAAAATAAAATTGGTGAGCAGATTCATGGCTCTTCTTATCAAAGCAGGTGCCACATTAGCCGGTAGGAATTTATCATACACTACTATCCTGCCTTTATCTTTCAATACTCTTTCGGCTTCTTTCATACATGCAACCGGGTCGGGAATAACAGCAATAATCAGGTGAAGAATAATTTTATCGAAGCTTTTATCGGCAAACTGCAATTGCTGTCCGTCCATTACCAACGCAGTAAGATTCAGTTTCAGCGCTTCGTTTCGCTGTTTCATACGATCCACCATTGCGGGGGTAATATCGGTGGCTGTCACATCAGCATGTTTTGGAATAAACTCCAGGTCGAGCCCAGTGCCTGCGCCAATTAGCAGAACTTTTTCGTCACTTGTAATAGCAAGTTGCGCAATGGAAAGCGCACGGTAAGCATTAAAGAATTTACCTGCTATGTCGTACACGGGAGCCATAGCCGTGTATCGTATCTTGTTCCAAAGGTTGGTGTTTATGTTCATGGCGAATTAAATTTTCTTCCACTTTAACCGCAAACTATTGCTCACCACACTCACACTGCTCATAGCCATAGCGGCCCCGGCAATCATAGGATTAAGCAAAAAGCCTGTGAAAGGATAAAGCACTCCCGCAGCAATTGGAATACCGATAATGTTATAGATAAATGCCCAAAACAGATTCTGGCGAATAGCATTTACAGTAATTTTAGAAAGATGAATGGCCTGAGGGATTTTTTGTAACTCGGAAGAGATGATGGTCATCTTCGCCACATCCATGGCAATGTCGCTTCCTTTACCCATGGCAATGCTTACATCGGCCTGTGCCAGGGCAGTGCTGTCGTTAATGCCATCGCCCACCATCGCCACTATATTTCCTTTTGCCTGAAGCTGTTTAATGAAGTCGGCTTTTTGCTGTGGCAGCACTTCGGCTTTGTAATGCGCAATTCCTGTTTGTGCCGAAATAGCTTTGGCAGTAGCTTCGTTATCGCCCGTGAGCATATATACATCAATACCCATTTGCTGCAATTGCTTTACTGCCTCCGCGGAAGTAGCTTTTATTTTGTCGGCAATGGCTATAACCGCCAGCGCGTTTTTGCTGTCGGAAAACCAGATAACCGTTTTCGATTCACTGCTCCATGCTTCTGCTTTGGCAGCTAAGGCTTCGCTGATATGCACACCGTTTTCCAGCAGCAGTTTTTTATTTCCTGCAAAATAGTTGTCGGCAATTATCTGCGCCTTCACCCCCTTGCCCGTAATGCTTTCAAACTTTGAAACAAGCACAGGAGCAGTTCCTTTCATGTGATTCACTACTGCTTCGGCCAGCGGGTGCTCCGATTTTGATTCTATGGTGAAAAGTATCTGCTTGTAATAGTTGTCCTCGTTCAGCCAGTGTATGTCTGTAACAGCAGGTTTGCCTTCGGTGATGGTTCCGGTTTTATCAAGCACAATGGCATTTACTTTTTTTGCCAGCTCTAAACTCCCCGCATCTTTAATCAGTATTCCTTGCTCTGCTCCTTTACCTATGCCCACCATTATAGCGGTAGGTGTTGCAAGGCCCAGCGCACAGGGGCAGGCAATCACTAGTACGGTAACCAGCGCCATTAGCCCTTGCGTAAAACCGTTTTCACCACCCCACATCCACCAGGCAGCAAAGGCAAGCAGCGCAATAAAAATCACTACGGGAACAAACACGCCTGCTACTTTATCTACCAATTGCTGAACCGGGGCTTTGCTGCCCTGCGCATCCTGCACTGTTTTGATAATGTGCGCCAGCATGGTTTCGCTGCCCACCTTCTGCGCCCTAAAGCGAAAGCTTCCTTTCTGATTGATAGTACCCGCAAAAACCTTTTCATCTTTTCTCTTGGGCACCGGCACTGGCTCACCGCTGAGCATGCTTTCATCCACATACGATTCGCCTTCGGTTACCATACCGTCAACTGCCACTTTTTCTCCGGGCTTTACCAGGATGATATCGCCCACGCTTACTTTTTCAATCGGCATTTGCATCTCATGCCCGCCAGTATGCACAACGGTTACAGTTTTGGGCTGTAGCCCCATCAGTTTTTTTATGGCCGAAGAAGTGTTGCCTTTGGCTTTTTCTTCCAGCATTTTGCCGAGAAGAATAAACGCAATCACCACCGCAGCTGCCTCAAAATAAACATGGGCATGGAGCCCTCTTGCATGCCAGAAATCAGGAGCCAGTGTGTTGAACACACTAAAGGAATAAGCCACACCGGTGCTCAAAGCCACAAGTGTATCCATGTTGGCAGAGCGATGCCTGGCCTGCTTCCATGCAGTAACGAAAAAGTCTTTTCCAAACCACAGCACCACAGGAGTAGATAGGGCCCACATGATGTAATAGGCGTATGGTATATTCATAAAGAACATGCCGATAATGACTACAGGGAGCGAAAGAAGAATGGCGCCAATGGTACGTTTCTTTAATGCCTCGTATCTTTCCAGTTGCAGTTTTTCGAGCGTATTGTCTTTGTCAGCGCTTTCGTCAATCACCAAATCATAACCAATAGATTGAACGGCCTTTTTCAGTTCATCCGATTTTATACTTCCGGGAATGTATTCAACCGTGACCGTGGCATTGGCTAAGTTCACCCCTGCGCTCACCACTCCGCTCTGGGCTTTCAAAATGCTTTCTACGCTCACGGCACATGAGGCACAGGTCATTTGCAACACAGGGAAAGTTTTTTTTATAGCGGTTTTATTTTCAGTTGTCATAATGCTTGTTCTAAATAGCGATGCAAAGATGGGTTGACATAGCCTGTATATGTTTACAGGATTCCATGAAAAAGTTACAACATGAAAAGTCTAAATCTATACCTTAAAATAAAAGCAAAGGAGTACTCATAAAATAGCGGTATTCTTGCAGCCTAACACACCGAGTATGAAAAAAATCTTTACCCTTCTGTTTTGGCTGCTCACCTTTCAGGCTTTCAGCCAGGTAACCTATGTTTATTTTCAAAACAACACTTCGCTTTCGTTTGGCGTTAGCTGCACACAAACAGGCGACCATGTGATGTCGGCAGGTGAGTGGTGGGGTATGTCGGGTAGTTTAATTCCCTGGACCCGAAACACGAACGTACTTTGGACCAACCGAGAAACCGGTGTGCACAACGGCAACACTTTTTATCATACTGTTTTTCTTACATCGGCTGGTGAAACCGTGCAGCTAAAACTGAAGATGGAAGGCAACCTGATAGGCAGTGATATCTGGGCTTCTGCCGCAGGGCCTGGTTTCAGCGATGCGTGGTTTTCTGACAGAAGTTTTCACACGCAGAATTTCACATTGAATGGTAAATCAATGACCATCAAATACACCTTCTACTTTACAGGAGGATTCGATGATGTGCTTTACACCATCCAGGAAAATGATCCTTTCCCCATCCCTTCTAACGATCTGAGCAATGCGCGAAAACTAAATGTGCTTACGCAGAATGCTTACATGCGCCCGTCCGAATTATTCTTTGATGATCAGGATACCCGCAAACACTATTATGATGACTTGTTGCATAATTACGATGCTATCATTTTTCAGGAGATGCTGGATGATGATGTAAGGGCTGACATGCTGGCCCAGTTATCAGCTGAGTATCCTTATCAGACGCAAGTAGTGGATGTTCCTAACCACAGCGATTTTGATCCTATTCAGGATGGGGGTGTTTTAATTATCAGCCGCTGGCCTTTGGAAGCGGAAGATCAGTATCTTTTCGGAAGTACATGCCACCTGGATGATTGCACGGCTTACAAAGGGTTCAAGTATTGCAAAATGAATAAGCTGGGTGTAAGATATCACCTTTTCGGCACCCACATGGATGCCTTTAATGAAATTGAGGATGTAAATATCCGTAAGACACAATTACAAATGGCGCGCAGTTTCATCAACTCAAAAAGTATTTCAACTTCCGAAGCCGTGTTGTTTGGCGGTGATTTGAACATTGACAAACTCACTAATAAGTGGGGCGAGTACGACAGCTTATGGACCAATTTCTTTGGCGCGCAAATGCCAACTTATATCGGAGGGCTGAATGCTTCATGGGATACTGAAACCAACACCTATTTAGAAAGCACCAGCGATGCTCCCGAATATCTGGATTATGTATTAGCGATGAAACCTAACCTACTTCCAACCACTGCAACCAATCAGGTTACTCCTTACAGAACGGTTAATGGCGATATGTGGGAGAAGTTTGATATCAGCGACCATTATGGCGTGAGAGGAGTTTTCCAATATCCGGGAAGCGCTCCTTCCTGTCCTGTTGTGAGTAGTGTTTCTGTTTCAAACATTACCCAAACAAGTGCTACTGTTTCCTGGAATATGACCTCTAGTGTTTTAGGTTACAATGTAAGGTTGAAACAAACTGTAGGCACTATCTGGACAAACATGACAACTGCTGTTACCAATATCAATATCACCGGCCTTACTGCCGGAACGAATTATGAAGTACAAATACAAACCAAATGCGATGGCTTACTGACCAGTGCTTGGTCACCTTCCACTAACTTTACCACACTCAGCATTCCAAGCTGTGCCGATGTGTATGAAGCCAACAACACCAGGGCAAAAGCAAAAGCTATTCCTTTAAACACAAACATCACGGCACAAATTGGTTTAGCCACCGATGAAGACTGGTTTAAGTTTTCAAACACCACTGCCCAGAAAAATATCATCGCCAATCTTACCAATCTGCCCGCTAACTATAATCTGCAACTGTATGATAGCAAGGGAAATCTTTTGGCCACTTCTGCCAATGGCGGAACTACTAACGAACAGGTGACCTACAATGCCAGCAAAGCCGCTACTTTCTATGTTCGGGTTTATGGTGTTAGCGGGGCTTTCAGTTCATCGTGTTACACACTCAAAGTCAGTCTTTCTAACATCAGTTTAAAAACAGATGAAATAGAAGAGATTGTTATTAAGAAAGAGGAAGAAATAATTGTGACAGAAAATACGGTGAAACTATATCCCAACCCTGCGGGTGCCCAGTTTACCATGGACTTTATGCTGCAAGGCGAAAGACCTCTGTTTACTACTGTTTATGATTTGAACGGAAGAATAGTTTCGCAGGAAACGTTCAGGGGCACAGCGGGTGCAAATACTTTTTCTAAGAATATTGAAGACCTGGTAAGCGGATTGTATATTGTTATTCTATCCGATGAGAAGGATATTCTTTACAAAGGGAAATTTGCGAAGCAATAAGCCCATTTAGTAAACGGATAAATGAAAGCCGGTTCCATTTTGGGACCGGCTTTTTCTTTATATAAAGCAACTTTGATAGTGGGTTTGAGCCAAAATTCGCTTCCAACCGACAAATAGTCATACAGAACTACAGTTTTAGCATTCCAATAACCTTATTAATTCTTTATTGTGATAAAATCATCCTCTTTCGTTATCAATTCGTCCACTTCTGTTATAAATCTATCCTCTATTATTATCTATCTGTCTTCTTAAATTATAAGTCTATCCTCTTTAGGTATAAATTAGTTCATTATTGATATCTATCTGTCATTTATTGTTTTCGATTCGTCTTTTGTTGATATAAATCTGTTCTTTATAATACTAATATGTGTGAAGTAATAAGTCGCTAATTATTGTTCTCCTTTTTAAAGAAACACATTCAGTTCAGGTAAAAAGCGGTTATAAATACAGAAACTACTTTTTGGATAAGAAGGATGAAACCAATGCACTTTCCAGAACTTCAACAATCAAACTTTATTTAACCGCAGTTTAGTGAAAGAATTAGCTTGCTCAATGAAATTTCTGTTTCCTATTTTCACTTTATGCTTCGTGTAGATAATATCCCCTGGCACCTAAAACCATTCTTTCTGCTTTTCGGTTACGGAGTGGGTTTTTTCTTTTACTTCTATTCGAAGCTGATGCATGCTACCTGCCGGATAAAATTTACGGGAGCGCACCTGCCCAAACCTTCGGCCTGTGTTTACTGCATTTGGCATAAAGACCTCTTGTTCTACTTTACGGTTTTTCCTAAGGTAAAAAAGCAGATTTGGATGAATCACCCTGCCTGGTATATGAAACCGGTGCACCTGCTGCTTTATCTTACAGGTGTAGAACACATTTGCCTTGGCAGCAGTGGCAACAGCGGAAAAGCTGCGCTCGAAAAGGTGATTGGCTTTTTGAAACAGGGTTACTCTACGACTGTCGCCTGCGATGGCCCTGCGGGTCCCCCGCAAGAACTTAAACCCGGGGCTTTGTTTATGAGCCGCGATGCACAGGTGTCTGTTGTTCCGCTGCATTTTTCATGCAGCAAAACCTGGCGCCTTGGGGGGTGGGATCGGAAATATGTTCCCTGCCTGTTTTCTGAAATTACGGTGGATGTGGGAGAGGATGTGCAGGTGAATATCGAAAATTTAGAAGCATCGGCAATAGCTATTGAAAAGCATTTAAACGGATAGAAAGAAATTCTTTTACTTTCCATGTATGAACTGGAAAATCAAACTCGTTCTGCTTTTCGGCAAACTTCGCAAACCCATTAATCCCGAGGATTCTATTGGGGCACTTCGCAGCAAAGCAAACCGGGCGGTATTGTATGGCAATTTTTTGTTTGATAGGAAAACTGCTGTCAGCAAAATTACCGATACCAATGCAGATGGGGTTCCGGTTCGCATTTACCAAAACAGCAATTCAAATTCTCAACGCGTTATCATCTATTATCATGGTGGCGGCTTTGTGTTGTACGGAATCAATTCGCATGATAATGTTTGTCGCAGATTATGCGCCATGAATAATTGTATAGTCATATCTGTAAATTATCGTTTAGCTCCCGAACATTTTTTTCCCGCAGCGCATGACGATTCTTTTACTGCCCTGCAATGGGTGCGAAAAAATATTCAGCAATACAGAGGAAACGCAGAAGATATAGTAGTGGCAGGTGATAGTGCAGGAGGAAATCTTGCAGCTTGTATGGCGCATCGCTGCAAAAAAGAAAACATTCCTTTGACTGCTCAAATTCTGATCTATCCCTGGATTGACGGGAAAATGAACAACCCTTCACTTGAACGGAATGGCAAAGGATACTTACTCGAAACCGAAACGGTGATGTGGTTTCAGAAACAATACACTCCGCATAAAGAAGACTACTGCAAGCCGGAAGTATCACCTTGCTACGAGAAAGATTTCACCGGGCTGGCATCCGCATTTGTGCTCACTGCAGAATTTGACCCCTTGCTCGATGACGGATATAAATACTACCTGCAACTAAAAGATGCAGGCAATAACACTCGCTACAAAGAATACAAAGGATTGTTCCATAGCTTTTTCAACCTACCCGGTGTAGATGATGCCGCCATGCAATCATATCACGATATCAAAGAGTTTCTGAAAGGATTATAGACATGAAAGATTAAAACTCTTTATCAAATCCGAACTCGTCCATTATGTCACCAAGTTCCTTATACACTTCTTGTTTGGTAAAGCCATATTGTTCTAATGAATATTCGTGTGTGCTTTTATACGTTCGTTGTCGCGCTTCTTCTTTTGAAAGTTTTTCAAGAAATTTTTCGGAAGCTTGCCAACGGAAATGGCTATAAATATTTTTTACGGCTCCTTGTGGGTCATTCAGTAAATCATCATACTTCACTTCAATAAACTGCGCAGACAGAATGGTTTTCCGCATTTCTTTTGAGTATTTAAAAAATTCTATGCCTAACTGTGCCCAGGCCTTTTTTGCGGGCGCATCATCACGCATTTCGGGAGAGTGCAGTTTATACATAGCAGTAAACATACTGGCAAAGGATGCAACTGAATCGTAAGGATGGCGGGCTATGTAAATAATCTTAGCATCCGGGAAACGTTCCATCAAACTTTTAAAGCGCCCTGTACTCATCACGTTCTTTGCCAAATAAGTTTTGTTTTTTCCTGCCCGAAATACAAACCGCTTTACACAACTCTCATAAAAGTCCATTACATTCTTCCGAACGTCTTCAGGTTCACGATCCAGAAATTTATTGTCATGTATTTGATGGAAGTAGGGAAAAGGGATAAACACTCCCGGGCTCATCATCATTTGCGCAAACACCAATTCATCTTCTTCGGTTTTATTAAAACCCATAGCGTGTATATCATCCCATCCTCCCCAAAATTTATCATCAAGCTTATCAAGACTTTTACTGATAGTACCTCTAAGAATATTTCGGTCTATCCAGCGGAATAAATAATAGACCTGTACAAAAGTGGAGGTCATGAAAAATGTGTGTGCATATTTAGTGTACACAAAACGTTCATTGTCTAACGCCATCAATCGGTGAAGAAAGGTAGTACCACTTCGAGGATTAGCAATGATAAAGACTGGCTCTTTGATTTGAATTTGCTTATGTCCGCGATTAAAAAGCGCATCCAAAATGCGGAAAAAAAGAGAAGTAAAATGATGCAGTGAGTACAGAAAAATAAAAAATGCACTTAACAACCACACTCTCCAATTGAACTGTCGATATGTTTCAAGAATTATTTTTCCGAGAATGCTGTAGCGGAGGTAGTAGAAAGAAGCGCTGAAATACTTCATAATATATTCACGAATAACACGAATTAACTTGAATAATGTTGCAATTCATTTGCCAGAATTCCTGTTATTCGTGGCATGCTCACTAACAGACAACTCTTTTTAAGTCACCTTGCACAAACCAGTATAGCACCTCTCATGCTCGAAATAGAACGTGCGGAAGGGATTTATCTTTACGGAGTAGGAGGTAAAAAATATCTGGATTTAATTGCCGGAATTTCGGTGAGCAATCTTGGGCATTCCCATCCCGAGGTGGTGAAAGCAGTGAAAGAGCAGGCTGAAAAATATATGCACCTGATGGTGTATGGAGAGTTTGTTCAAACCCCGCAAGTAAAGTACGCAAAGCGTCTCACAGAGATTCTTCCTGAAAAGCTGAACACAGTTTATTTCACTAATAGCGGAGCAGAAGCAACCGAAGGAGCAATGAAACTGGCAAAACGAGTTACGGGTAGGACTCAGTTTGTATCTTTTAAGAATGGATATCATGGTAGTACCCAAGGAGCGCTAAGTATAATGGGCGATGAGAGTTTTAAAAGAAAATTTCGTCCGCTTTTACCCGACACGCTGCAATTAGAATTTAATAATGAACTTGATTTAGAAAAAATTTCGTGTAGAACCGCAGCTGTAATTATTGAACCTATACAAGCAGAAAGTGGCGTTACGGTGTCGACAAAGAATTTCATCACGCGGCTTAGAAAGAAATGTGATGAAACGGGTGCACTCTTAATTTTTGATGAAGCACAAACAGGCTTAGGCAGAACAGGAAAAATGTTTGCATTTGAACATTATGGGGTGATCCCAGATATTCTATTACTTGCAAAATCGCTTGGAGGCGGAATGCCCCTAGGTGCTTTTATTTCATGCAATGAGAAGATGGGTTTGCTTTCTGAAAATCCTGCACTTGGCCATATCACTACTTTTGGGGGCCATCCTGTTTGCTGTGCTGCAGGGCTGGCCGCCTTAGAAGTTTTAGTTAAAGAGAATTTGAAATCAATGGTAGATGTAAAAGGTGAATTGTTTGACACACTTTTAGTTCATCCTCAAATTAAATCAAAACGAAGAGCAGGATTGATGATGGCTTTAGTGTTTGAAAGCTTTGAGCAAAATAAAAAAATAATCGATAGTTGTATTGAACGGGGAGTTCTAACCGACTGGTTTTTGTTTGCCTCTCATTGTTTGCGAATTGCCCCACCTTTGATTATTACAGAGGAAGAAATTAAACTTGCCTGTAAAAGTATTCTTGAATCTATCAGCGAGTGAAACAGTATTTCTTCTTCTTTTTGTTTTTCTTCTTTCTGATTTCTTCCTGTAAAAAGGAGCAGATTGAAATACTTACACAAGAGATTCATTCTCATACTTCACATTCCCTTACCGATATTTTTTTTGTGAACGACTCTATAGGGTATGCCTGCGGAGGAAACAAATACACTATAGGTCTTTTGCTGAAAACCTTCGATGGCGGACAAACATGGAATCAGCCGGACTCAATCATTCCCAAAGTGGCTAATGCGCAATACTTTTTTAATGCAACAGAAGGATTTGTGGCAGGCTACGATACTTGGCTGGCACAAACTGTCGATAGCGCAAAAACATTTTCAGCATCACCAAGTTACAACTGGGAAACGCAGGACATTTATTTTGGAGACCGAGAGCACGGGGTGCGTGTAAACGGCAGTGGCTACAACGAAGGGAAAATTATGTCCACTGCCGATGGGGGTGCTTCCTGGGCGATTGTTGCCACTTTGCCCAATAGTCTTCACTGTGTTACCTATTCCGACCACAATACTGCTTTTGTGGGGGGATACGGAGTTATATACAAATCAACCGATGCCGGACAAACTTTCTACCCGTTAGACGTGCAGGGAGATTTTTTTGTGGCCACAGATTTTCCGTCTGCAAGCGTGGGATATTTCGCAGGTTATCAGGGGATGATTCTAAAAACCATAGATGCGGGAAATTCTTTTTCGAAAGTGATGAGAGAAAATATAGCATTTGCGAAAAGAGAACATTTTGAGGCACTTGATTTTTGGGATGAGAGCAATGGGTTTGTGGTGGGTGATGCAGGAGTGATGTACCAAACTACTGATGGTGGTGAAAACTGGAAAAAAATAAAGCCATTTACGGAGTTAAATCTACGCGACATTCATCTCTTTTCGGCAACTTCAGGGATCGTGGTAGGTGATGAGGGCAAAGTATTTTTGTTCAGGAATTGATAAGCAATACCGTTTAAAACTCCGTTTGGTAAAGGTCGAATGTTATGCCTGCATAAATTTTTGTTGCAGTGTGTAAAAGTTTATCTCCGGTTTGCCCAGGTTTAGTCATATAAAAATTTGTTTCAGCTACTCTATCTGGTGTGTACATTTTCTTGTTGTAGTAGCGGGTACAGTAGGCGCGTAGTGACCATTCTTCATACAATTGCCAATCGGAACAAATTGCTTCTTCACTACCAATAAGAGGAAGCATATTTTCAATATCAGCCAGCATGCTTTTATCACGAGAGAAGCTGTTTTTATTTTTTATGCAAATTGTAGTGCAAGCCAGAATAGTCAAAATACAACTCCATTTTATAAGCAGAGAGATTCTCTCTGTTATAAAGTCTACAGTTTTTAGTTCAATATATTTCACAATGGGAAGAACAAGAATTGAAAAGCCCAATACAAAAACAGGAAGTGACGGCAGCAAATAAAATTTTCTCTGTTTCATACTTAAGGCGATTGGCAGTGAAGCAGCTAAACCAGATAAAATAAATGCTCCGGCTTGAGACACATTGATTTTCTTCATTTCCTTTCTACGGAAGAGAGATACGAAATATAAAATCAGAAATGGAAGGAGCATGATAAACAACTCCTTGAAGATAATATGAGTTTCGGTTTCGGGCTTAATGCTATGATTTAGAGCAGGGCCTAACTGAAGAGCGATGTATTGAGACAAAAAATTCCTTGCCTCAGGAAATGAAAACACAAAAATCGCAATAAGGCTAAAAAACAGTAGCTGTAAGATAACATAACACAATATCAATTTCCAAGTCAGTTCTTTTGATGCCCGAAGAAAGAGCAATGGAATGGCTAATGGGAATAATCCCGTAGGCCCTTTAGTGAGGCAAGCAAGAAAAATAAGCGTGGCTCCCGCAATTGAATAGATAACGATATGGTTTTTACTGCGAAGAAAAAGAAGGAATGAAATCAATGCGGATGTAGTAAAAACACTCATGGTGTTTTCCATCATGTTATTTGAGTAACACCAGCCTGTAAGTGGAGAAATGAGCCAGAGTAAACAAGGAAGCCAGGAATATTTTTTAATCTCCTCTTCATTACACCAAAAAATTCGCCATGCCCATACGAGCAACAGCAATTGAACAACAGCGCAACCGAGAGAGTATATTTTATCTATAACATAGTGATCGCCCAATATTTTGTAACAGCAACTGAGTGTAAACATGCTAAGGGGCGGGTTGTTCCAATAGCCGGGATTTGAATAATCATTGGTTTGTGGCGCCCAGAAGGTGCTAATGCCATTTGCGAGGTTTTGCGCAAAGATGGCGTTGTATAAGCCATCCATAAACATTCCCTTAGTAAGCAATGAAGGTAGCCAGAGCAAAGCGGCCAGTGCTGGAATAAAATAGTGTGGTGGTGAAATTTTTTTCACGAAACAATTTAAAAAGCGATTCCCGTACTTACCTCGTAATACTGGGCCACAAAAAAATGTGTTTTCATACTGGTGCCAACAAAAAAACGTGTTGAGTTATTTTTTCCGAAATCAGGCAAATAATAATTCAAACCAAGTTTAGCATATACAGGAGCTACTTTCACCGGATTAAATACGTAAGCCCCTGCCATAAAGAAAAGTCCTACTCTTCCTAACAAAATTTCATCGCCCGCGAACAAACTGAATTTTAAGGCGTTTAGAGTAGGATTGTTCTTGCTGTCCACCCCTCGGAGCACTGAAAAATCATGTTCTCCCTGACTATACTCTGCACAAATGCCGCCCAACACTTTATTGCCAATACTTGTATACCGTGCATAATTCACTGTTCCGATATAGTGAAAATATTTAGGGCCGCCTCTTGCAAACATTTCATTGTATGCCAGACTAAGTTTAATCATCACCTCGTTCTTTTTATCCGGTCTTGGAATTTTAGAGCGATTATACTTCAAGTTTTTGCTCACCTTCGGGAAGTATCTTACTCCTAATGATACCGAAGGCGCATTTATTCCAAGATTCGGTAGTTGAGAGGCTGCATTTGAATAGTGAGTAAAATTAATTCCAAAAGTTACATGAGCTTGTGGCGATGGCTTGAAATCTAAACCTAAACGAAATTGGTCGGCTGAATTTATAGTAGAGCCGATCACATTATTTTCGGGGTTAGTAATGAGATTATAATGACGGGGAACAAATGCTAAACCCGTACCCACACGAATAAAAAAATCAACATACCGGCTACGAACGATCCAGAATTTAGCAACGGCTAATACAAGATAAACATTCCCAAATGTTTGTTGATCGGCATTATGCATAAAAACAAATGAGCCTCCGAACTCTGGATAATGATGCTTGCGCTGCCAGGCTTTTTCGCCTAAGGTCTGCTTATAAAAAGTAACTTCAGCTGAATGTGTATACCCGGTAACTTTAGGCAGAAATTTTTTGTTGTGCGGAATAATTCGTCCGAGTTGGTAATTGGTTTCAACGGAGAATCTACCAATAGCGCCAAACTTAGCATCAGCCCTTAACGAAAGCGAAGAAAGATTGGCAAATACGAAGAGGAAAAGAAGAGCTTTACCCATCCTTCAAAAATAGCATTTCGAACTTTTTATTTTTACAGCTATAAATTCTCTCCATGAACAAGCCTCGTCATTGGTTGAAAAGCGGATTCGGTAAAATTGTTTCTTACTTTCTTCAAGGACTGCTCTTATTAGCTCCTGCCTTTGTAACAGTATATGCCCTCTTTTCCATTTTTGATTGGATGGATTCGAAAATTGAGGCGCTATTCCAGTTTCTTTTTCACTTCTACTATCCGGGGTTAGGAATTATTGCCATGTTCCTACTCATTGCTTTCATTGGCTTCATCGGTTCTTTGGTGATTGTTCAACCGGTACTGCATATTCTGGATATGATTATGGAGAAGACTCCTGTGGTGAAAGAAATCTATTCATCGGTGAAAGATTTTTTCGGAGCGTTTATCAGTAACAAGAAAAAATTTGATAAACCAGTAATGTTTGAAGTAGGTAAAAATTCAGGAGTGTATCGAATAGGTTTTATCACGCAACATGACTTGAGTGAAATGAACATTCTTGATAAAGTGGCAGTTTATACTCCATGGTCTTATAATCTATCCGGCATTTTGTATCTGGTAAACCGGGATCAGGTTGAGGTTTTACAAGATGTAAAAGCAAGTGATATAATGAAGTTTGTAATGAGCGGAGGGGTGACTGAAATGGATGAAGACAATAATCATCCATCTAAAAACATTAAATACGAAGTTCGCAACACAAATTAATGAATAAGCGAATTCTGCCTCTTCTGGTTTTACTTATACTCAGCGCCTCTGCAAACGCCTGGGGTTTTTGGGCGCATCAACGTATTAATCGCATAGCAGTTTTTCTGCTTCCGCCTGATATGATTTCCTTTTACAAAGAGAATATTGATTATGTAACAGAACATGCAGTAGATCCGGATAAGCGCAGATACGGTGTACCTGACGAAGCACCGCGGCATTATATTGATTTGGATCACTACTGTGTTTATCCCTGCAAAGAAATGCCCCACCGTTGGGATGATGCGGTGACAAAATATTCTGAAGATACTTTAAAGAGCTACGGAATTGTTCCATGGCACATTCAGTTGATGATATATCGCCTGACCGATGCCTTTAAAGCAAAGGACAGAAGTAAAATTCTTCGACTCTCCGCAGATATCGGGCATTACATTGCTGACTCAAATGTTCCCCTGCATACTACCGAAAATTATAACGGGCAGTTTACAAATCAGGTTGGCATACATGGCTTTTGGGAATCAAGAATTCCTGAACTGTTTGCGGAGGACTACGATTACCTGATTGGCAAGGCGGAATTTGTGGCCAAGCCATCTGATAGAATATGGGCTACTATTTTGGAAAGCCACCACGCGTTGGATAGTGTTTTCGGTTTTGAGAAAAAGCTGAGCGAGGAATTTCCGAGTGACAGAAAGTATGCTTTTGACACCAGAGGAAATTTTACTTCTAAAATGTATTCAGAGGAATATACGTTGGCCTATAGTAAGATGATGGATGGTATGGTAGAGCGAAGGATGCGCAGCTCCATAAAGATGGTGGCGGATATATGGTTTACCTGCTGGGTAAATGCCGGTTCTCCTGATCTGAATAAAACAGAAATCAAAAATCTTTCTGTCGAAGAGATGCAGCAAATTGAAGCGGAAGAAAAGGCCTGGAAAGAAAAGAAATCTAAACAGTATGGTCACTACCATCCTGAAAAAGGGAACGAAGGCGTAAAGTAGTTATCGCATCAGGCGCTTTGCCAAAGTTGCGTACTTGGTTTCTTCTTTTAAAGAAGCAATCTCTTTCAAAAATTTTTCTGCTTCGGCATTTTGTTTCTGCTCCATTAAAATTTTAGCACTGAAATATTTTGATGCCTGTTGAAGGAAGGAATTCGCTGAAGCAAACAAGGGCTTAAAATAAAGTAATGATTTTTGTTGCTCTCCCACCATTAACAGCGTATAGGCATACTGTAACATCCAAAGTTCTTTTTCTTCGATATTCATTTCGCATAGCTCCCCTTCTTCTAAAAACTGAACAGCGGCAGTATAGTTTCTAATGGAAGATTGATAAACACCATACCTCATAAATGGCCCGCACTCATTCGCAAATTGTTTTACACCCCGCGACAAAATCAGAACCCTGTAATAGTCAGGAATGCTTTGGTCGTCCGCTAACATTCTAAAATCAGCTAATGACAATGAATCTCGAAAGGCAAGCAGTTTGTTTGCAACTTCAACTTCGGTAGAATAGGAATTGCTATCCACCTCCCCGATAAATTCATTCAGCACCTGTGCATATTTTTCTGATGACTCTTCAAACAACCGAAGCCCGTAGTAGAACTTATCCATCTTTCGCTGATAGATATTCGAATAGGTATTCAGCACATTCTGAGCATCATCAAAATAACCGAGTTCGCTGTAGATAAAGGCGCCATTCAAAAAAGATGTTTCATCTACGGTTTTAAAATTATAGCACGAGTCTAACCAGATGAGCGCCTCGTTCATCCTTCCCTCATAAAAATACTCGCTCGCTATATCACATCGAAGTCCTGCTAAATCAGAATACAAAACAGCTATAAACTGATACACCTCCATTGCATCTTCAAACTGTCCGCGCTCTTTAAATTTTCGGGCATATTCTGCCATTCGATAGGCTTGCTCTCCATCCTCATTTTTCTCCAAGCCTACCAGCGCGGCAATTTCTTTTTTTAAATCTTCCTTCACCAATCCCATAGCATAAACAGTGCAAAGACCCTTGCGGATGTCGTTGCGGCTGCTATCCATCTTTAAACCTTTGCGCCACCACTTTTCTATCGCCCGAACTGTATCTATTGGAAGAACCACCGCTTGCTTCTGTTCAATGGACGGATAAAAAATGCTTTCATCATTCTTTGTAATCGTATTTATGGCAGGAAGATTTTCTACCGCCCTGTTCAAAATCACATTACCTTTCATCATGAGTGCATCAACACTCTTGGCATTCTTTTTCAGGATTGAATCGAGATAACGATTGGCCGCGCTATACTCTTTCGCAACAATAAATTCAGTGGCAGTTGAAACAATTTCCTGTTGAGCTAAAAGGGAAAGGTGAAAGGCGAAAAGTGAAAAAAGAAAAACACTCAACTGTTTCATACTTCAAAATAAAAAAACCGCCCTAAAGGGGCGGCTCTATTTGTTGTTAGCTGATAAAATTAACGATTTCTCCTTTACGAATTTATCATCACCGGCATCACTAGCATCAATAAATCTTCGTTATCGTTCTTGTCGGTAGGGCGAAGAACTCCCGCGCGGGTTGGAGTAGAAAGCTCAATTTCAATTTCATTCGAATCAAGCACGCCAAGCATTTCTATTAAGAAACGGGCATTAAAAGCAATTTCCATGTCGTTGCCTT
>JAZKEP010000007.1:24278-28493 GCA_040387015.1 Bacteroidota bacterium | reverse complement strand
AGTTTCCTGAACAGCCCCAAACGAAGAGAATGTAATTTGTGCCGTAGCCATTTTGGAACTAAAATCAAGTGTGGATTGCTCTTTACGCGAAGTTTGAAATACCAGATCTAAGCCCGTCCAGGTGGTAAACCAACCTACAGGTTCAAGCATAAGGATAATACCATGAAGATAAACACCCGATTCGGCATTAATGGTTAAGTAGAAAATGAAAAGGATAAGTGCAAATCCAATTCCCAGTAGGCGGTAACCCTTATTTAATACTTGCCTCTTCTCTTCTTTAAGTAAGTCAGCTACATCTTTAAAATATCCTCGCAGGTTATTCTTTATCACGTCTTCCCACTCATAATTCGTTTGGTCATTCAGCAAATGAAACTTCAACTGCACCTCACTGGTTTTCTTTTCACTTATCATTTTTCTGAGTTCTCTCAGAAAATCATCCGACAGTGACCGCTCGGCAAAACCACGTGAATCATAATCTGAAAACACATCATCGTATTTGTCAATCCAGATACTTATTTCCGGGTCACTCAGAAACTGTTTTGCTTCTCGTATGGATGGCTGACTCATGTTGTAGTTATTTCGAAAGGATATTTACAAGTTCCTATTGATACCATAATACGCAGCCCATGAAAATAAGTTGCTCCGAATTGTATGTTAATTGGCAAACCCCTTAATACGGAAACTATACTTTGTTTAGTACACTTCTACCCTGCATGTTTGATAACTAACAATCTTTCTATGCTTGCTACTTTAAATTTGCTTGCATGAAAAAACTACACTTGGCAGCAATTGCTATGCTTTTCCTCCTCCCTGTTTTTAGCCAGGAGGAAACAACAAGCGAAGACGAGATTATTCGTCTAAAAAAAATCATCAATATTATTGTAGAGCAAAACGACTTCCTGAAAGTTCAGGTTGACTCGTTCAAGAAAATACTTACTCCACCCGCCAGTGCGCAAAAGCGCGATACCGTAATTCTTAAACCCCAACAGTTAGAAATAATTAAGGGAATGGAAGCCAGAATGATAAAAGTTGAAGGTGGAATTTTTACCATGGGCTGCACAGATGATAAGGATACCGGTTGTTATTATTGGGAGAAGCCGGCTCACAAAGTGACCCTGCGGAACTTTTACTTAGGCAAATTTGCAGTAACGCAAAAAGAATGGGAAGCATTAATGGGCTATAATCCCAATTATACAAACTGTCCTGAATGCCCTGTCGAGAATATTACCTGGGAAGATGCACATAAGTTCGTTGTGAAATTAAGTTTACTTACCGGCAAAAACTATCGTTTGCCTACTGAGGCCGAATGGGAATATGCCGCAAAAGGAGGCAACAAAAGTAAGGGCTATAAATATGCAGGAAGCAATAACCTGGATGCCGTTGGCTGGTATCATAACAATAGCGGAAAGAAAACCCATGCGGTTGGCAAACTTCAACCAAACGAGTTAGGGTTATACGATATGACCGGTAACGTATGGCAGTGGTGCTCCGATTGGTTTTATGGAGAGTACTACGCAAATAGTCCATTAGAAAACCCCAAAGGGCCCGATGGCACTACCGATAATTACAAAGCTGTTCGTGGTGGATCGTGGTGGTATGAAGCCCCGCATTGCCGGTTAATCAATCGCGACCGCTACCCTGTAGATGCAAAAGATGATGATGTAGGTTTCAGAATTGCCAGAGATTAAATCTCTAAGTTTCCTAAACAATCCGGAAAGACTTATATAAAAATTCCGCAATAAAAATTTAGTGCGGAATTTTATTTTGAGGATAATGATTCCTTTAAGCTACTTTCTTAACCTCACCCATCAGGCTACGCTGAATAGCTGTACCGCTGAATTCAACTTTTGAAATAGTTCTCTTTTTCTTGCCATAGTGAAATAGGTAATAGTTTGCTACCACTACTAAACCGGCTGCAAAAAGAACCATTGCGTATGGACGAAGTGAGTCGTTATAGAAAAACTCTCCGGTCATCCACATACCATTGGCAGCAATCCAGTAACAGATAGCTACGTTATGGTGAAGCTCGGTATTATTTTTTCTTGACTTCCAGGCTAAATGGAGTGCGACAGCTAGCGTAGGCACTATCATAATCATCCCTGCCAGATGGAAGTTCATTACCCAACAGGCATCTTTAATCAGCCATAAGGCTACATGCAGATTTTCGTATTCACGAAGGTCTTTGAAAAGTTTGTTTGCTTTCATGTGTTGTTTTTATTTTTTCGGCATGGTTCATCCATCTCCGTTGAAGTTGATACGGAAGCACGTAAAATTTGTTTCCCTAAATATGTTGCTTGTAACCTGAAAGCGTAAGAAACAATACGCAAATTGTGTTTGATCTTACGTCAAAATAGATCAGGATAACCTTATGCTATGTTTTTTGCTTCTTCTTTCTTGCAGCTGGGAAGAGAACATTATTAAGAATCAGGCGATACCCAGGAGAGTTTGGATGTAAATCAAGATTAGTTGGCGGATCTCCAACTAAATGCTGGTAATCTTCAGGGTCGTGACCACCGTACCAACTCCACATCCCTTTACCGAACTCTCCATGTATATAGCGGGCTTCATTAGCTGATTTATTTTGCCCCATCACTAAAACGTTCGATTTAATGAATCCTTTATTGAAGGCGGTGGTTTGTCCAAGAAACCCTTTCACAGTTCGAGTATGGTCCTGACAAAGCATAGTTGGAACAGGGTCCCACTTAGCGCTAAAATCAAACAAGGTAAAGTAATCCAAATCCTTCTGCACCGTGCGATAGGTTGTCACATCAATATCGCTGTATTCATATTCATAAGGATTGGTGCGTAAATGCCAGTTCTCGAAAGCAAAGCAATTATTGTAATTAAGTTTAGACTGAGCAGAAGCGTCTTGCGCATCACCATCAAACATTATATCGCAGATGTCGGTTCCTTCGGAAGCCAATGCCACATCCCACGAATCGGTAGCGCTGCACATGGCAAACATAAATCCTCCGCCAAACACAAAATCCTTAATGGTTTTGGCCACAGCCAATTTCATTTGACTTACTTTTTGAAATCCTCTGCGTTTCGCGCGGGCTGTCTGGTCAGCAACCTCATCCTGGTACCATTGCGCTCCTCCATAAGAAGCATAGAACTTTCCATACTGGCCTGTGAAGTCTTCATGATGCACATGAAGCCAATCATAGAGCAATAACTTCCCATCTAACAGTTCATCATCATACACTACTTCATAAGGAATTTCAGCATACTTAAGAACAAGGGTTACTGCATCGTCCCACGGTTGCTTTGTCTTCGGAGAGTATACCGCAACTTTAGGCGCCTTCTCCAGTTTCATTACATCCATATTCTTTTCGGGGTCAGCAATATCTGCGAGAATAGCATTGTATTGCCCATTGGCAATTACCTCAAAGCCCACTCCTCGAATTTTGCATTCACTTTCAATGGCAGCCGCATAAGGAATAGCAAAACTTCCTCCACGATAATTCAATAGCCAGTCTACAGTTACATTCTGTTTGATAACCCAGTAGGCAATGCCATATGCTTTAAGGTGATTAGGCTGTGACAAATCCATAGGTATCAACAATTGCGATGCAAAAGAAGATGCTGAATAAAAACTTATAATAATAATTAAGAGGAACTTCTTCAACGTAAATTGATTTATCACAAAGGTAATCAATTAGCAGATTAGCAAATATGCAGATGGAGTGATTAAGAAATATTCTGATTTACGATGCCTTGCGCAGCTGTTTCAATTTCGGAAACTTAATTTGCTTGGCTGTGTGAAGTTCTTTCATCAGTATTTTTGAAATTTCCTTGGCACGGTTTACAATCATAAAATGAGTGCCGCCCTTAATCCAAATGGCATCGTTGATATAGAAGTGCGGGAAGATGCGATCGCTGGTTCCGTGGATATGAACAAGGTTAGCCGGTATTTCTTCATTCTTCCAGCGTATTACCTGGTCCACCGCCCATTCGTTGAATTCAATATCAACCTCGCGCAACATATCCTCTATCATTTTTAAATCATGGCTGGTTAATTTCCCTAGCAGCCAATTCATCCAGAATCTGAATTGAATAACAACTTTACCAGGAACTAAGCGATGAAACTTGATTGAGTTAAGGAAAAGAAATTTAAGCGGTCGTTCGTGATAGGTTTTTATACTTGAGATGATAATTACTTTGTGCGTATTAATCTGCTTTGATAACTCAATGGCAACAACGCCTCCGAATGAT
>JAZKEP010000007.1:19759-24268 GCA_040387015.1 Bacteroidota bacterium | reverse complement strand
TGCCCTATCAGGATAGGTTGCGTATCTTTTTTAATTTGAGGAAGAAGCTTCTTTACATAGGTTTCTATGTGTTCGTTCTTCTTGTGCCTGGGCCATTTAAGATGAACTATTTCATAGCCGGGTAATTCAAGGTTTTGAAAAATTTGGTCATTCGCGCCAACTCCCGGTATCAAATAAATTGTCTTTACCATTCAATAAGTTTTGATTCAATATCTAAATTAGACCTTACATTCACCCCACCAAACCAATTATCAACAATGGCTAAAAAGTCTGCAACTAAAACAAAACAACCTAAGTTTCATTTTGTTCCCCCTTCCAAAACTTTCGTTCAGACTTTCATGGCGCCATTCAAATTCTACTTCGCTCCGCAGTTCTACGGATTGAAAGAATTGGATGTTTCCAAACCGGCCATTTATGTTTCAAATCACACCATTTTAGGTTTGCATGACGGCTTCCCTTTTGCCAGTGAATTGTTTTTGCGCAAGGGCATTTTGCTGCGGGCTTTAGCCGATAGCAATCATTTTAAGATTCCCGTATGGAGAGATCTGATCACTGAACGCTTAGGTGTGGTTGAAGCTTCGCGGGCAAACTGCCACGAGTTGATGAAGATGAAAGAAAGCCTACTTGTGTTCCCTGGCGGCACCCGCGAAATATGCAAGAAGCGCGGAGAAAAATATGTTTTAAAGTGGAGCGACCGTAAAGGATTTGTTCGCTTAGCTATGGAACATGGTTATGATATAATTCCTGTGGCTGCGGTAGGTGGCGAAGAGACATATACCGTTATAAGAGATGCAAATGATATACTGAGCACTCCTTTTGGCAAGTTTTTAAAGTTCATTGGAGTAGCTGAAAAATATTTTAAGAACGGTGATTTGATGCCACCCGTTGTTAGAGGAATAGGTGATACTATTATTCCGCGCCCTGCCAAACTATACTTCAGTTTTGGGAAAAGGATTTCAACCGCACGGTATAAAAATGATTTCAACGATGAGGCAACTCAGAACTTAATAAAGAAGAAAGTAGAAACAGCCTTACTCAAACAGTTTAAAGAACTCTTTGATATCCGGGCCAACGATACCGACCGCAGCAAATGGAGAAGGTGGCTGAATATGAAAAGGCCCGCAGTTAAAAAGGGCAAGTGAAATTATTGACCCTTGTAAAGCGCGATATTAAAGGGATGTAGTTTTGCCGTCATTACTCCTTTTACTATACAGGGGTCGTTGTTCATAATATAGTTTGCTTTCTCCATACTGTCCGCTTCAAAAATGGCAAAGCCCCTGTTTTCATCATGCGCCACATCATAATCTGTTTTACCTACTAATTTCATAACACCATTTTCGTATAAGCCTTTCAGGTAATTGAAATGTTGCGATACGGTTTCCTTTGTTTCCTCTGTCCAGTTGGCTTCGTTACGATATTGTTCAGTCAACCGCAACACATACATAAATTGCATAAGCACAAATTTTAGTTGAAGATAATTTTCTTTGTGCAATGAAAAATTTCAGAACGGTTGTTACGCCTCACAAATCTCCCTTCTCCATTTCGCATAAGGATAAAATAGTAAGCATCGGGTCATGCTTCTCTGAAAACATCGGCAGAAAATTCAGCGACTATAAATTCAACATCAACATCAACCCCTTCGGTCAGCAGTATAATCCTTACTCCATTGCCAATGCCATTAAGCGGTTAGTGGATGCCAAACTTTATACCGGAGATGATTTGATATATCATGACGAACTCTATCATTCCTTCGACCACCACGGAAGTTTTTCGCGAAGCAGCAAAGAAGAAACGCTGCGTGTTATAAATGAAAACCTGCAACTGGCTTCGGAAGATTTAAAGAATGCCACGCTCTTGTTTCTCACCTTCGGCACCTCGCATGTTTTTAGTGTAAAAGAAAACAACCGCATTGTGTCTAACTGTCATAAGCTCTCGGGAAGTCACTTCGAAAAGCGCTTAATGAAGCCCGATGAAATTGTAACGCTCTTGAACGATGCACTCTCGCAACTGTCAACCCTCAACCCTCAACTGAAGACTATCCTCACCGTTAGCCCCGTTCGCTACTTTGCTTTCGGGCATCACGAAAACACAGTGAGCAAAGCGCATCTGTTTTCCGCCATTCATGAATTGCAGCAACAGCATCCCTCCTATTTTTATTTCCCTGCTTATGAACTGGTGATGGACGACCTGCGCGACTACCGTTTTTTTTCCGAAGACATGCTGCATCCTAACTATCAGGCTACTGATTATGTATGGGAAAAACTGGTGGACACCATGCTTGATAAAAAAACCACCGAAGTAATGCGCGAAACAGACGAAATACTGCTGGCCGCAAGACACAAGCCCCGTAATCCCAATTCGGAAGCGCATAAGAAGTTTGTAAGGAAGAATTTAGATAAAATAGGAAGAATTGAAAATGAATTCGGTTTGCATTTTGCTAAGGAATTTCAAGTTCTTAATAATTATTTGTGAAAACGACATGAAAAGCTTTCCTTTATAGCTATGAAAGCGTCAAAACAAATCGCACTTTTTATTGCGATGCAGTTATTTTTTATAGAAGCTAACGCTTCACATTTAATGGGTGGAGAATTGACATATAGATGGGTTTCAGGAAATACTTATAAGCTTACTCTTTCCGTTTATCGAGATTGTTTTGGCATCTCAATAGATCAATCTTATCCAATTACAATTAGTTCTGTTAATGGAGGGGTTTCGTTCTCAGACACCCTCAATATGACTACTTTTTATCGACAACATGAAATTTGTTCTGCTGATTCAACAAATACTACTTGTAGTGGCGCCTTTCTATTTGGATACCAAAAATATGTTTATACAGGAAATGTGACACTACCATCCAACGAGTCTGATTGGAAGTTTGGTATGACAAGTTGTTGCAGAAATGATGCTATCACAAATATTAATCTCCCTTCAACTTTAGGTTTTTTGTTGGAAACCACCTTAAATAATTTAAACGGCCCAAATAATTCGCCACAATTCAGTACTCAGCCAATTATTATTATTCAGCGTTATCAAACTCAAACTCTTTCATGGAATGCTTTTGATATTGATGGTGATATACTGGAGTACACCCTCATCAACCCACTTAATGATTCAGCAGGGGTTATACCCTTCGCTACAGGCTACTCTGCAAGCCAACCTTTCGATAGTTTTTTACCTTGCGAGTTTGATTCACTCACGGGAGCAATTAAGGTCAGTCCCGCAGATCAGCAGACCGTCGTTGTATCTATGCTTATTACAGAAAAAAGGCTAGGTATCGTAGTTGGTAGTGTAAGACGCGATTTGCAAATGGTGGTTGTAAATAATACTGGAGTAAATCATCCGCCTATCTTAACCGGATTTAATAACACCAACTCATTTAATATCAATGTCCTTGCAGATAGTCTCCTTTCATTTAATATTTATAGTACCGATTCGAACTTAAACCAGCAACTTAGTATTACCTGGGATTCTGCATTGGTACAGATGGGGGCAGTGTTCACACCAATTTCATCTGGTTTGCATCCTGGAGTAAATGTTTCGTGGACTCCCGACTCCAATGCTCTTGTACGCAATTCAGTAAATTTTACTCTAACTGTGCGTGATGATAATTGCCCTTACAATTCTCTGCAAGTTTATACTTATACAATTAACATCTTGCCATCAACACAATGCCTGGCATATTTTACTCTTTATCCCGACAATACAACTCCACATAATTGGCTTGCTTTAAATCAAGCGATGGGAGCTTCACCGATGAGTTACCTATGGAGTTGGGGTGACGGGGATACTTCTTCGGGAGTTGCTCCCTCACATACCTACACAACTCCGGGGAACTATAATATCTGTTTAAGCATAATAGATGGAAACTCTTGTACAGCTACATATTGCGATTCTTCCACGTACGTTTATAAAACAGAATCGAATATGATAAGTGTAAATGTTGTAAGCGAACTTCCTAGTGAAGTTAATGAACTGATAAATTATAGAATTGTGAGTGTTTATCCTAATCCGTTATCATCAGAAAATTGGCAGCTACTCGTAGATGAAAAAGTTATAGGAAAGCAGGTTCAGATTTTTGATGTTTCAGGCAGAACTATTTATTCTTCTCCTATTCTGAATCGCAAATCTGAAATTGACGGACTACAATTTTCACGGGGAGTTTATTTTTTGAAGATAGAGAACTCAGCAATAAAACTTATAAAGCTATAAAGAAACATCTTTATGCTTATCTCAACCTCAACTGCCGCGTTTCCTTCCTCTCTTCTCAATTGATCCGGGTTCATTGGCTTCTTTACTATTAATAAACACCAGTCCATCGCCAAAGGAATCTATCTTGATGGTTCCGCTCTTCTCCACTTCGCCCGAAAGAATCTTCTTCGATGATGAATCGATCGATATTCTCGAGGTTTCCGATTGATCCAAAGACCTAACCCCAGCCAGAATTTCGAGAGAATATTCGAGAGACTACCAGCCAGTTGAGATTCCGACTTTTTGTTTAAATTGAAATCC
>JAZKEP010000007.1:0-19749 GCA_040387015.1 Bacteroidota bacterium | reverse complement strand
TGTATCACGCGCTTCAAAGGTCGTGCGCCATACTGCGGGTCGAAACCTTCTTCGCCTAAGTAGTCGAGGGCATTGTCGGTTACCTCTAACGTAATTTCCTTTTGAGCCAGCAGGTCGCGTAACTGATGCAACTGAAGGTCCACAATCTCGCGTATCTGTTTTTTCAACAGCGGGTGGAACATCACTATCTCATCTATCCGGTTCAGGAACTCAGGGCGGATGGTGCCGCGAAGCCTTGTCATCACTTCCACTTTAGTTTTTTCGGTAATCTCCTCCACGTTCTTTTCGTTCACGTTTTCGAAGTTAGCCTGTATAATATCGCTACCCATGTTCGAAGTCATGATGATGAGCGTGTTCTTAAAGTTCACCGTTCTTCCTTTGTTGTCGGTTAAGCGACCGTCATCAAGTACCTGCAACAGAATATTGAAAACATCGGGATGTGCTTTTTCAATTTCGTCAAAAAGGATGACACTGTATGGATGTCTGCGAACGGCTTCGGTCAGTTGCCCGCCTTCATCATATCCTACATATCCCGGAGGCGAACCCACTAAACGGCTCACCGAATGTTTCTCCTGATACTCGCTCATGTCAATGCGCACCATGGCGTGCTCATCGTTGAAAAGCACAAAGCTTAATGCCTTGCTCAACTCTGTTTTTCCTACACCGGTAGTTCCCAGGAAGAGGAAAGAGCCTATCGGTTTGCGTTCATCCTGCAAGCCTGCGCGGCTTCTTCTTATTGCATCTGCCACCACTTCAATTGCTTCGTCCTGACCTTTCACTCTTTCGCGCAAGCGATCTTCGAGGTGAAGTAGTTTTTCTCTTTCTCCTTCCAGCATTCTTGTTACGGGTATGCCCGTCCACTTGGCCACAATAGCAGCAATATCTTCGCTGGTTACTTCTTCCTGCAACATTCTTTTCTCGGGAGAAATATTGGCGAGTTCTGCTTCTAACTTCTTAATAGCATCTTCCGTAGCTTTAATCTTTCCGTAGCGTATTTCGGCAACCTTGCCGTAATCGCCTTCGCGCTCTAAGCGCTCGGCATCCAGCTTAAAGTTTTCTATCTCGCGTTTGCGCGCGGTTATTCTATCCACAATTTCTTTTTCGCTTTGCCACTTCGCTTTAAACTCGTTTCTTCTTTCTTTCAGGTTCGAAAGCTCGTGGTTCAGTTCATCCAGTTTCCTTTTATCGTTCTCGCGCTTAATCGCTTCGAGTTCAATTTCAATCTGCATAATGTTTCGCTCAATCTTATCGAGTTCTTCCGGCATCGAATCCATTTCCAACCTCAACTTCGCTCCTGCTTCATCAATCAGGTCAATAGCTTTATCCGGTAAAAACCGTTCGGTAATATATCTGCTGCTTAACGTAACCGCGCTGATGATAGCATCGTCCTTAATCCTCACCTTGTGGTGATTTTCGTAACGCTCTTTCAATCCGCGAAGAATGGAGATAGCATCTTCCACACTCGGTTCATCTACCATCACTTTCTGGAAACGTCTTTCGAGTGCCTTATCCTTTTCGAAATACTTCTGGTATTCATTTAAGGTAGTAGCACCCACCGCGCGCAACTCGCCACGCGCTAATTCGGGCTTAATGATGTTTGCGGCATCCATGGCACCTTCAGTGGCACCCGCACCAATCAGCGTGTGTATTTCATCTATAAACAGGATGATTCTTCCAGCGCTTTCTTTTACTTCTTTCACTACCGCTTTCAATCGCTCTTCAAAATCGCCACGGTATTTGGCACCTGCCATCAGGGCGCCCATATCGAGGGCATAAATCACTTTGCTCTTCAGGTTTTCGGGCACATCGCCTTTAACTATCCGGTGAGCAATGCCTTCGGCAATGGCGGTTTTACCCACACCCGGTTCACCCACCAGCAAAGGATTGTTTTTTGTTTTGCGGCTCAGAATGTGCATCACCCTGCGTATCTCTTCATCGCGGCCAATCACAGGGTCCAGCTTGCCGCCCTTTGCACTCGCATTTAAGTTGACAGCATATTTATCGAGCGAATTGTATTTGGCATCGGCACCTTGTTCAGTTACCTTGCTCCCTTTGCGAAGTTCCAGAATAGCCGCGCGCAGTTTCTTTTCCTCCACTCCGGTTTCTTTCAGCACCTTGGTCGTATCATCGCCTAAGGCAAGCATAGCAAGCAAAAGAATATCTATACCCACATAGCTGTCTTCAAAGTCTTTCATCACTTTGTTGGCCTGCAGAATCATTTTGCCGAAGGCAGAAGAAGGGTTCGCATCGGCAGCCTGCCCTGTTACTTTGGGCAGCGCCTTTACCTTCTCTTCTACTTTGCCGAGCAGAATATTTTTGTTCACGCCTGCCTTCTCTAACAGAAACGGCAGCGCATCTTCATCTACTTCCAGCATACCTTTCAACAGGTGTATGGTCTCCAATTGCGGATTGCCGTTGTTGAAGGCTTCCTGCTGCGCTGCGCTCAGGGCTTCCAATGCTTTGGTTGTGAAATTATTTGCGTTCATATATTAGTTGTCGGTTTATGGTCTACAGTTTACAGTAAATTCAAATACAGGCGCAAGTTTGCAAATGTCTATCCAAGGGATAGATGAGGATAATTTGTCAGGTGAATGAGAAAAATCAATGCCAAAATGTGCAGGTAAAGCCGAAGGGAGAGGTAAATGTTGCGAGAAGGGAAAGAAATGCTAATGTGCGAGTTTAAGAATGTGAGGATGTGCGAATGAGGGATTCGGGAGCGCGATGTGTGAATCCGTGGCGTGGTCAATGGCTTACGCGACAGAGATAGTGGGTTTCGCGAGGTGGTCAGTTGCTTCCGCGGGACAGTCAGTAGGGTTCGCGACACGATCAGTCGGGTTCGCGGCACAGTGAGACGAGTTCGCGACACGGTCATTCAGGTTCGCGGTACAGTCAGTCGGGTTCGCGACACGGTCAGTCAGGTTCGCGGGACAGTCAGCCAAGTTCGCGGCACAGTCAGTCGGGTTCGCGGCACAGTCAGTGGGGTTCGCGGCACGGTCAGACGAGTTCGCGGCACGGTCAGACGAGTTCGCGATACGGCCAGAGGGCTTCGCGGGACGGTCAGACGGGTTCGCGGCACAGTCCGTTTTTTAGGCAGGGTGAAAAGAAGGGTGAATTGTGTGAAAATATGGTTAAAAGAGGGTGAAATGTGGCATTGGGGTGTTGTGCTTAGGTGATTTCTTTTGAAAGGGTTCGCTTCGGCACTCTACCTTAAATGGCTACCTTAGCTTTATGACTGTCCGCTTTTACAACAGTATTATGGTGTTTGCTATATAACCCTTACGATATGGCAGTGATGAATATGAACACTTGCAGAATGGCAAAGCGCAGGGTCCCTTCGCTTGCCGAAGGAGAGACAAAGCGGACTAAAAGAGGCTCTTCCATTTCTCCTTGATGTTCGTTGAACAATGATTAATGCCAATTCTACAATATAAAAAAAACAGAAAATTATGATAATCGCAATTGATGAAACCGGAACTTTCAGTTTTACAAATGATGCTAATCTCAGACATTTTTTTTTGGCTTCTTTTTTTCTGGAAAACGGTAATTTATTAAAAACTAAGAAGGAACAGTTTGAAAAATGGGAAGCAACGATAAGCGAGAAAAAGAAAGAAAGAGGAGAAATAAAGGGATACTTATTGGATACCCAGGATTTAGGAAGTTTCGTTCAAGAAGTCGTATGTACTAAGCCGGAGATACGTTTTTCATGTGTATCCGTTGTCCCCAAAGCATTAAATCTAGAACTGCTAAAAAAACACAAGAATTTTGAGGTTAGGCTTATTGCTCAGAGTCTAAAGCAGGAAACTTGGTTTCCGAGAAAGGATAAAAATTTCATTGAACAATATGCAAAATGGTTGAAGAAACGTAATGAAGTTGAATTCTTAAAAATGTTTTGTTTGAAACATTGTTTAATGGATTCATTGAAGAATGCTTTTGGATATGCGATAATAACCGATAATGAAATGGAGCTACTTGATGTAGGGTTTAAAGTGGATGCCGATTTCATCAATAACGAAAATATTTATTGGAACGAGTATCTCTTAAAGTCTATTGAACAAAACTCTGAAGTAAAACCATTTCCAATATTGGATACTTGGGACGATAATCATCCGATAACCAAAAAGTATATCATAAATGGCAAAAAAGGAAAAGGTATAAACCTTCGAACTGTTTATGAAGGGAAAAATTTCTTCATGGATTCAAAGGAAAATTTCGAAATAAGAATCACTGACATTGCTGCAATAATTTTCAATAGATATTTCAATCGAAGTTCTTCGGACATTAGTAAGGTATTTTCTTTAATTGAAAAGAAGGCAATTATTGGCGACTATCATATTGAACTCCGTCTAAACAACTTTGATGAAGAAGGCCTATTTTTAAAAATTACGGGCCTACCGTTAGAAAAATAATCTCAATTAATTGGGCCAATGTTATCCTTGTTTCGATGCTAATCTTTCCTATTCTGGTCTAAATTAATCCCCGCGCATATACATTGCGCAGCGTCCTTGCATTTTTGTCCAAGAAATGAAATACTGTCCCATTAAAATGTCGCTGGCAGTATGAAATAAGAACATGTTGACAGTGTTTTAGAAAAAAAAATGATATTCACTAAAAATAAGCCTATGCCTCGTCTACTTAATGAAACCGAATTGATTGCCGCGGTAGAAAAAGAAACCTTTATTAAAGGCGGTAAAAAGGAAAACATTGAAGGCTTAAAGTACGATTTCACTCTAGGTAACACCATTTTAAAAGCTCAATACGGTAAGTCATTAGACTTAAGGAAGTTAACTGAAATTGAAAGGGCGAACATCTTTGTAGAGCCGGGAGAGGTAGTTTTTGTTCTGACGGAAGAAGTTATTGAGCTGCCAAATGATATTATTGCCTTCCTTGCATTCAAAAGAAAACTTAATCATGACGGAATTATTCCTTTGGGAGGTACATGTGTTGATCCTAAATACAAGGGAAAATTATTAATAGGGCTTTATAATTTTTCATCGATCCGTTTCCCAATAATACCAGGTAAAAAATTAATTGGGGCACATTTTTATCAACTCGGAGCGGAAGAGATTTCCGATTACAAAACTGTAACTACACAGATTAATGATTTTCCCGATGACTTGGTGAGCATGATGACCAAGTATCATCCCATTTCCACTACAGCCCTTTCCGACCAATTAAGGGAGCTTACAAAAAGGTTTGAAGATTTTAAACAAGATTTCGAGAAGCATGATAATTGGTTTGAAAAATTTCAAGCTGCTTTAGATGTTCAAGAGAAACAAGTTGAAAAAATTCTTTCTGGCCTAGAAAAGGAAATTGAGGAAAGAAGGAAATCAGAGAATGAAATGAGAGGGCATATTGATGACAAAACAAAAGATCTTTCAAAAAGTAGATATCTATCAGAGGGAGCTGCGTCTGCTGTTATAATAATCGCAACTACAATGGTGGCAAGTATTATTGTTGCAATAGCTTTAAAATATTTGTTTAACATTGGTGGATAAGTGCTTCCCTATTCTTTTAAGTCGCCTGAAGGATTCCCTGCAGCAGAGGCTTCATTTTCGGTACTCTGCCTAAAAATAAAAGGGCAGTCTTGTTCAAGTATTAACCCAACCACACTTACCCGCCTGAATCACTAAGTCCGCCAAAGAAGTTTCCCTAAAGCCCGATAATTATCGAGCCAGAGGAAATATCGCATTCTTCAAAAAAAAGTTAAAGAGGTAGTGGGGACGTACAATATTTGAAATATGCGTTTCGTTATACATGCAAATTAAGAGTCATGAACACGAAAGACAATAACCGGTTAAATATGGTAAACGCAGTTACCGGTTACTGCGACCTGAACCCGACACCCACCGCAGGGATTGCGAACTTTGCACTGCGCTTAGCGGATGTGAAAGCGAAGAAGGTGCTGATTGATGGCATGAACCAATTGGGCAGTGCTACCACTAAGGGGGTAACGATAGATGTAAGCATTTTGAAAGCTGTGATGATTTCGAAAGCCTTTAAATGTGGGAATGCCACCCTGGCTTATGCGAATTATATCAATAACAATACCTTGAAGGCTTTGGTGGATTTTACGAAACCCAAATTAGATAAGCTGGCTAAGGAGGATGTGGATGATGTATGCCAGCAAATACATGACGCGGCAGATGCAAATGTGGCAGGAGCAACGCCTTACGGGATAGTTGGCAGCGATATAACTGACTTGCAGGCTGCGATAGACCTTTACCGAGCCAGAACAGGGGACACGAGGCAGGCGATAATCAGTAAGAGCCAGGCGAATGAGCAAGCTCATCTTATGATAAGGGAGCTGATAGATGAGTTGCTGGAGGGGCAACTGGATAAGATGGTGAATACGATTGAAGAGACACAGATGATGTATTGGAAGGGGTATTTTCAGGCGCGCGAAATAATTGACCTTGGAACAACCTATACAAAGCTTAGAGCTACGGTTACAGATGAAAACGGCATAGCTCAAAAATCAGTAACGGTGTATCTGCTTAAGTCGGGCGTTGTGATTTACAGCAAGAAAACAGATATTGAAGGAAAAGTTTCTATCGTGCGAATTACACCGGACGATTATGATTTGCAAGCGGAGAAAGCGGGCTTTGTAACCTATATAGACACAGCGTTACATTTTGCCCCGGGCAGCGAAAAGATTTATCCTATCATTTTACAGACAGCGAGTGGCATTACCATTATCCGTGAATACGATATTCCCTCCCCCGGCCTTATAAATTTTGATTTAACCGGTGTCAACGGCACCCCTGCCTCTATGGCAATTATCGAAGTTACCGGCCCCGCAGGAGTTCGCATGGGCGCAGTGGCCAACCCCGGTGATATTCCGGGCCCTACACATTACGATAGAGAAGCAGGAAACATTACCATAACCCTCGACCAGTTCAAAATACTGATTGGCTATGGTGGCGTAAACCAATACCTCACAGCGCAAAACATAGGCATGGCAGCAACTCACATTAAAATTACGTTTACCAACCTTGAGGCGTAAATTGCTGCAGCAGTAAACGCAATAAAAACAGAAGAGCCTCGCACATGCGAGGCTCTTCATATTTAACCCGTAAGGTAAAAACGGTTGTTACTGCTATTCCGCTTTCGAATGCATGTGCCTGTACTTATGCCCTGCGCTGGTAAAGCCAAGCCCAAAGCGTATGCCCGGAAAAACAAGCGTGGCATTTTTGCGCTCGTTGCGAACGTATGAGTTGCCGAAAACATCGTAATAGGTTACATTCTCTTTGTAGTTTACATTCTTCATATTCATATTGAACAGAATGCTGAAGTTAAGCCCGCGCTTAGAGTTGAACTTTACACCTAAGCCCGCACTGGCCATAGGGCCGTGTGCATCGGGCCTGCGGAAAGAAACATCATGACGGTCGCGGCCTCTTTGCAGGCCTGCCATAAAGTAACCTGCTTCCACCGCATAAAACGGAGTGATGCGCGCAGGAAACATATCGCCCGTTAAGTGCAGATAAAGCGGCACATACACTCCCGCTAATGCATTGCTCGGCAGGTTATTTATTCGTTGATTAAAAGGAGAAGAGAAAACAAAATCGGCACCTATACCTATACCCAAAGCCGCATGGCGGTTGAATTTATAACCCTGCACCAGGCGCACACCGCCCTGTTTGTTCTCCACCAGTATCTGCAACAAGGCAAACCTTCCGCTGTTAGGGTATTTAAACTTGTGATAGGTGCTGTCTCTGCCATGGTAACTGCCACCAAAGCCATGGTGCATTCCGTAACGGTAGTCCTCTCCTCTTGGCGCAGCAGGTTTTTCTTCTTTGGTAATCTTTTCTATTTCGGCCATGGTGACGGCAAACACATTGCCACCCAGGGTTTTTATTTTCATGCTTACGTTGGGCACCTGCTCAACAATCACACCGCGGTAAATACTGCCGTTTTTAAGGTAGATAACATCCTCCATTTCGGCTTGGGCATATAAGCCGGCAACAGACAGCGTGCTGAACAGGATGAGCAGCAGAGATATTTTTAAAGTTTTCATAAATTTCATATTAATCTGGTTAAACAATTACTGCACTTTCATTTAGAAAGCTACAAAAGTATACCCGATATAATGGATATGTGCATGATTAAGTTCAGCCCCCGGGGGCAGTTTAACAAGCATTGGCAATAAAGTCTTCGACTTCTGTAAGGTGACCTGTGATGCTGCGAGTAGCCACAGTAAGGTAAAACTTATAGCATGGGCGTATCAATAAACACCCGAACATTGCCCGCTACATCTTTACTCTTGGTTTTCATGCGCTCAAACATTTCGGGCTTATCGTATATGGAGAAATAAAGGAAAGGATCATAGATGATACTTTTCTTTACTTCAAAATACGGGTCGCCTTCATGGGCATTCAGCAGTGTTATCTGCACCCCTTGTTCTTTGCGGAATTTATAGGCTGCTCCTTTTATAAGTTCCCGCACTTTCCCGGGTTCTCCCACAAACAGCGTGGCATAAAGAATTTTATCGGTGATCCGGAGATTGTCAATCACTTTGAAAAACCCTTTAGGGTTTTGCAGTTTCAGCTTAAGATAATCTGCCCAGCAGATGAAAAAGCCCGCTGCTTCCATATTTCCGTTTGCATCGGCCAGCATATAGAAACGGCTGTTTTCGGAAGAACCGAGAATACGGTTAACCATGTTGAAGAACTTCTCTTCGTTATGTAACTGGTTGAACACATAGTCTTCGCGCTGGGCTAAAACTTTGTGGTAATACTCCGCCAATCGTTTATGGTCGTGCGAAATATCAATGAGTTTTTTAGAAGCACTGCTGCTACCGATAATAAAATTGATATGGGTGTTGTTCCGCATAGGGAAGGTCTCATACAATTTGCCCGTGCGCTCACTGTTCATTCTTAAAGCATCAAGAATCCCCTGATTCTCGCGGCCCATGTTGGCATAAACAAAATGGTAGTCGTTATATGTAACCATATCCAGAAGCACACTGAACATGGTGGTAAAGATTCGCTTGCGCCTGTATATTGCCTCTCCTGCCACCGTGGCTTCGCTCATGCGCAGCACGTTGTAGTAGTAGCCCTGCTGAATTTCGCCATTCGCATCTTTAAAAGAAATAATGTTGGCGTGTATGTAGCCAATCATGTTGTAGTCCTGCAGGCCCTGCTCGTTTATCTTGCCCAGCGGGTGCAGCACCACTACCACCATGGCATCGTCAAAAAAGTGAGATACCGAATCGGGAAAAGTGTGAAAGTAGCTTTGAAAAGAAAGCTTGCCTTCGCCTTTTTCGTTTACATGTTTTTCGGGAACGCTGACTACTTCGCGGCATTCGCTGTAAAAATAGGTGGAGTCATCGCGGAGCTTAAAGTTTTTAAGCACAGCGCTTATGTCGCTCAACATGCCAATAGGAAAACACAGCAGTACCAGATCGTAATCAAACTTATCATCGCACTCAATAGGCCTTTGCTTGTAAAGAATATGGCCGGTGGTGGCATCTTTCCCTTCTATGTAGTAATAGTGTCGTTGTTTGCTCATAGGCCCTGCCCTGTTTGAATGAGGGCATTAAAAACAAGTTTAGTTAATCTATTGGATTTATTTAAAATAAGATGCTTCGGCATGACCATTCAGCATACCCATCTCTGTTCCTATCTTCCTAAACTTTTCAAGAATAAAATCGAGTTGAGCATTTTCGTGGGTGGCCATATAACTGGTTCTTAGCATTTGCATGCCCGGAGAGGTTGCGGGTGAAATAAAAGCATTTACAAACACCCCTTCTTCATACAGCCTTTTCCAGATGCTGAAGGTTTTTTCATCATCTCCTATTATCACCGGAACGATAGCCGCCTGTCCGTCAACCACCATAAACCCCGATTCCTTTAAGCCCTGGCGAACCCGGTCAGCATTTGCCCGTACCCTTTCGGCAAGTTCAGGCTGCTCCATTAATATATCCAGCGCAGCGCTGGCAGCAGCAACCGATGCCGGAGTAGGTGAAGCAGAAAATATAAGAGCTGGCGATTTATGTTTAAGATAATTAATAACCCTTTCGGAGCCCACTACAAAGCCCCCTATAGAAGCAAGAGTTTTACTGAAAGTGCAAACAATCAAATCAACATCATCCTGCACATTGAAAAAGTGAGAGGTCCCCTTTCCTCCTTCTCCCAACACCCCAAAACCATGAGCATCATCTACCAGAACATTTGCGTTATACTTTTTTGCAACGGTTGTCAAGCCTTCCAGATTAGCAATAGTTCCATGCGCGCTGAAAACGCCATCGGTTACAATAAGTTTGCTCGCCTCTTCGGGAATTTGTTTCAGCCTTCGCTCCAAATCCTCCATATCGTTATGCTTGTAGCGCAGTACGTTAGCACCCACTGATGCACTAAGGAGGTTGCCGGCCACAATGCTGGCGTGGTTGTCTTTATCGCTAAGGATATAATCGCCTTTATTGATAAGCGGAAAGATAACTCCCTGCCCTGCCTGAAAACCGGTGCTGAACAACAGCGCGGCTTCCTTACCCATAAACTTGGCAATCTTATGCTCCAACTCTATATGAAGATCAATAGTGCCGGTAAGAAAACGGGAACCCGAACAACTGGTGCCGTATTTTTCAAGGGCTTTAACCGCTGCTTCTTTTACCCGGGGATGAGTTGTGAGTCCCAGATAGTTGTTTGAACCGGCCATTACCACCTTTCTGCCTTCCATCAAAACCACCGGGCCTTCGCTTTCCTGTATAGGACGGAAGTAAGGATAGATACCCTTCTCCTTGGTTTTATCGGCTACATCGTATTCAAAACATTTGTCGAAAAGAGCCATTTGGGTTTTTTTCGTGAAAGAATTATGAATCTGTGATCGAAAGCAAAGATTAAATAATTCGGTGAAAATTACGCTAGAATGCTATTACAGCCACCGGTTGTGGATAAATTATACTGATCAGGCTGCCTTTGCACCCCTGTCGTAACTGACTTTACCTTGCTTAATCCTTTCCACTCTTGAGAAGAGGCTATAACGTTCATCAAACAGAAAAGCCAGCAACAACTTGGCCCACGAAGTGTGATGTTTCAGATTATCATAAAATTCAGGTGCCATAGCGCGCAGCTTGGGCAGGTTATTCCAGGGAATAGAAGGAAAATCGTGATGTTCGTTATGGTAGCCTACGTTTAATGCCACAATATTAACCGGGCCGTAATAACTGGCAGTTTCCTGATTCATGTCGTAGGTGTAATGTTCCTGTACCCAACGGGCCCCTACCGGGTGTAATCCGATAGAGAAGAAAAAAGAGAACACCAGATAAACCAACCCTGGCCATCCACAGAAATACACAATTGCTGCATCGAAAGCAATGGCAAAAAACAAATTCACGAAAGTCCATTTGCTCCACAGAGAAATTGCTTTCAGGCGCGGGGGACGGGTAACCTGAAACACCGGAAAGAACAAGAGCCAGAACGCCTTACCATACCACTTATTACCTATTAGCTTAGCTTCCCAAGTACTGGCAAGATCAGCATCAAATTCATAATCTCCCTGATGCGCATGGTGCTTTAGGTGATACACATTAAAACCCATGGCACCCGGTACCAGGTTCGGCAGGTCGGCAAAAATAGCCACCATCCTGTTCCAGTTCTTGCTGGTGAAAACGAGGTTGTGGGTAGCATCATGAATAATTACATACATACAATGATTTGCAAACGCACCAACACAGTAAGCCACAATCAGGCTGAGCCACCAATACTCAAAACCTAATTGACCCATGGTATAAGCCAGCGAGGTTTGAATAGTTAACACCAATAGAAGAATAAGAGCGGTATAGGGGTTCTTGCCCATCAGTTTTCTAACTTCGGGATGAGCTTTTAAAATAGCCCGGGTGCGTTCGGGATGCGGCTGATCAAATTCAGCTTTATGAAAATTAGGTTCCGTAGAATTCATGGGGCGAAAGTAAACTAAAACAGGAAGGTGAGAATTTTCCGCAAACAGATGGTGGATAACCTGAGAATCAAATAATCAAACAAATCTTCAGTTTACGTGTTATTATTGATGATTATTACGGCTCTTCAACAACTCATTCATGTTAAAATATAAAGCAGACATCCGTACCCTCCTATACATGGTTATCACCACGCTTATGTTTGCCTGGCAGTGGCAAACAGGATTTGCTGATTTTGGCATCTGGAACCTGGTTGTTTATATCGTTTACCTGCATTTTTCAGTAGCCGTATCAGTTATAACCCATAACCATAACCACCTTCAGATTTGGGGCAATAAAGGCCTGAATGTCCTCACCGATTGGTGGCTGACCGTATTCTATGGTATACCAATTTTTACCTGGATACCTACCCACAACCGCAACCATCACCGTTACACTAACAAGGAAGGTGACAGTACGGCCACCTACCGGAAGACAGAGATGAACAATCTTTTCACTTTCGTAAGCTATCCGGGCATGAGCAGCTATTATCAGATTACAGAAGGCATTATTCCTTTTATGAAAGATATGAAGCAGCGTGATCCTAAACGCTATTGGGAATACATGATGCAATTGTTCGTACTGATTGCCTGGTGGGTGTTTTGGTTTGTGATAGATTGGAAAAAGGCAATATTCTTTGTATTAATACCTCAGCAGGTTGCAGGTTATGTGGTACAAATTTTCAACTATGTGCAGCACGTGCATGCCGATGAAGAATCGAAACTAAACCACTCTCGCAATTTCATGGGTGTCAATTTATTTTTGTTTAATAACGGCTATCACACTGCGCATCATGAACGGGCCAGTATGCACTGGAGCGAAGCCCCTAAAGGGCACGCTCAGATTGCGGACAAAATAGATCCCTCACTGATTGAAAAGAGTTTTTGGGGCTATCTTGTACGAACCTACATCCTTGGCGCATTCTGGAAAAAATATAGTTCCCACTCTATGCGGTTAGCAAGAAAACAACGTGAGCAAACGGCTATGCAACTGAAACCTGATTTACAGCGGGCTGAGGCTTAACTTTTCCTTGGTCGCTATTTGCCTTCATCCCATAAAGGTCAGCCCATACACCTGTATAAGGCCGATCAAATGATACGGGATTTTTGAGATCCATACGCAAACCACTTTCCGTGTTTTTAATATACTTGTTACGATCGGTCTGATCTAAGTTCTTATGTGCAGTAATGCTCCAGCAAGTAGAGTTTCCTTGTGCAGCAATATCTACGCTCCAACGCAAAAATAACTGCCACAGGCGGAATAAGCGATTGCCGTAATGTTCATTTATATAATCCTCATTGCGCATCCAATTATAATACCAGCGGTGGATGGTATGCGAATAGTGAATACCGATGTTTTCGATATGCACCACCTCAAAGTTAGCACTCTGCAATGCTTCCACCAGAAAGGCCAAAGGAGTGGAAGCATCTGCTCCACTGAAAATGTTTTCGCCCATGAAAAGCCCCCAAACCAAATCCTGCCAATGCGGACCTTTTTTGAAAATACCGGGGTTAGCTCTCAGACCAGCCTGCTGAATATAGAACATGCCGTCATCTTCAAGCTTATCATAAATCATTTTGATAAAGCCATTAAATTTCCGTATGCCCACATGCTCGCCCATTTCCAGGCAGGATATCTTATTCCATTTTTTACCTTCTGGAATATCGCGGTAATCCTTGCGCAACACACGTGCTTTGTCGCTTACTCCGAAATCTTTGATTTGCTGAGTACCCCAATCCACCCCGTCTTGTGCAAGGGTCACTCCGGTTCCATCGGTTCCGTAATGTTTTGCCGCATAGGCAATAAGGGTACCCCATCCGCAGCCTATATCCAAATGACTGTCACCAGATTTCATCATTAACTTATTGCAAACCATCTGCATTTTCCGGTCCTGTGCCACTTCCAGGCTTTCCTTATCGGTATCCAGAAAAAATCCGCTGGTATAAACCATGCGCGGCCCGAGAAAAGCTGCAAAGAAGTCGTTTCCGCGATCGTAATGCGCCCGCACTATACGTTCGTCCTGACTTTTAGAGTGTATAAGAACTTCGGGAATAAATCGCGAAAAGAAGAAATTGAAATGATGGGGAGTAAGGCTATATGTAAAATAGTCGTTACGAACTTTCATAAATTCTTCGAAATCGCCTTTAATATCTACATGGCCATTAAGAAAGTCTTCTACAAAATATGCGAATGAGGGCTTGTTGCCTGATTTATAGCGGGAACGGGTTGCATCTGTTTTAGGAACGATAAAGTCGAGCGCTGTTTGAGTCATCTATTTGGTTTTATATTTAAAAAGAAGGTGAAAATAACTTTAAAGTGGAATGGTGAAATTATTTATTAATTGCTAACAAGGGTCTCTTACTATCTCCTCCTCGCTCTTCCCCCAAATCCTAAAACTCCTAAAAGGCCTCTCGTAACCTCGCGGATAATTATTCTGCCGGCAGTGCTTTTTGCTGCATCCCCCAACATGCCTGCTCCTTTTTCCAGGGCGGATGGCTCGCTGTCTGCTTCAAGTGTTTGAGAGTGTTTAGTGGTTTGATTGACAGGAGCCTGCTGATTAGCAGCTTGCATTTTTGCATTCAGAATTTCAAAAGCGCTTTCGCGATCAATGGTTTCGCTGTACTTGCTGACTAGTTTCGACCTTCTGTTTACCTCGTCTATTTCCTGAGGAGTGAGTACATCCATTCGCGAACGAGGAGCCTGGAGTAAAGTAGCTGCCAGTGGAGTAGGGTTTCCTTTTTCACTCAATACAGTTATAAACGCCTCTCCCATTCCTAAGGCCGTAATAATGTTCTCGGTATCGTAAAAATCGGAGATAGGATAATTTTCGGCTGTAAGTTTTATCTGCTTACGGTCCTTAGCGGTAAAGGCGCGTAGCGCATGCTGTATTTTCATCCCTAATTGCGCCAACACATCATCGGGAACATCCATCGGGTTTTGAGTGCAGAAGAAAATACCTACCCCCTTTGAACGAATCAGCTTAACGATGGTTTCAATTTGATTGAGCAATGACTTGCTCGCTTCTTCAAATATTAAATGGGCTTCATCAAAAAAGATAACCAGTTTCGGTTGTCCACTATCGCCTTCTTCAGGAAAGCTGGCATAAATTTCAGCCAGCAGGCTTAACATAAACGTGGAGAACAGTTTCGGTTTATCCTGAATATCGGTAAGCCGGAGGATAGAAATAACTCCTTTTCCGTTTTCATCAATGCGAACTAAATCATCCACTTCAAAACTCTTTTCACCAAAAAATATTTCTGCTCCTTGTTGCTCCAGCGTAACAATGTTACGTAGTATGGTAGAGGTAGTGGCGGTAGAGACTTTCCCGTACGTCTCTTCAATTTCTTTTTTGGCCTCGTTGGTGAGATAATTGAGCATTTTCTTGAAATCTTTGAGGTCGAGCAAAGGAAGTTTTTTGTCATCGCAGTATTTAAACACAATGGAAACTACTCCCTCCTGCACATCATTCAATCCAAGTATTTTCGAAAATAAAACCGGACCGAATTCTGAAACTGTAGCGCGAAGCCGGACACCGTTCTCCTTAGAGAGTGTAAGAAATTCAACGGGGCTGGCCTCCGGTAACCAAGGCAAACCAAGCTTCGTATGTCGTTCTTCTATTTTCGAATTGGTTGTTCCCGCTGATGCGATACCCGAAAAATCTCCTTTGATATCCATCACCAATACCGGCACCCCTTTCGAAGAAAGCTGCTCGGCAATTACCTGCAGTGTTTTTGTTTTTCCGGTGCCGGTTGCACCAGCTATCAAACCGTGTCGATTAAATGTTTTTAAAGGGGCTTTCACCTGCAATCCTTCTACAGCTTGGCCATCGAGCATAGCTGCACCTAATATAATGTATTCGCCTTTGCAGTCGTAACCTGCAGCAATTGTTTCTTTAAACTTATTGATATCCGCCATAGTTTACTCTTTAGTAATACGAAAATATTTATTTGTCATAGATTTCGCCCACGTTTTGAAAACAGATTCCTCTCTACTTTCTCCCGGTATTAAACATATGCTTTTGAGTACGCTCTCTTTTGCTGTAATGAATGTGTTTATCAAAAAGGTGAGCGACTTTCCAGCTATGGAGGTGGTTTTTTTTCGCTGCCTTATTTCCATGCTTATTTGTCTTGCCATCCTCTACAACGAGAAAGTAGATTGGAAGGGAAGTAATAGAAAACTATTACTTGCCAGAGGCGTTTTCGGTACCATAGCGCTATATACTTTCTTTGTAACACTTAACGGTATGCCATTAGGCACTGCGGTAACTATCCAATACCTCTCTCCTATTTTTACCACTGTCATTGCAATCTTTTTATTGAAGGAAAATGTAAAGCCGCTTCAGTGGGTTTTCTTCTTCGTTTCCTTTGCCGGTATATTAGTTATTAAAGGTTTTGACAACCGCGTTTCGTTTTATATGCTGGTAATGGGAATTACATCGGCACTTGCTTCGGGCTTTGCTTACAACATGGTCCGCAGTCTGCGCGAGAAAGAGCATACTATGGTAGTGGTGCTTCACTTTCAAATTGTTGGAACCATAGCCGGTTTATTGTTTTCAGTTTTTAACTGGCGAATGCCGATAGGCATGGAGTGGTTTTATTTGTTTATGATTGGAATTTGCACCCAACTCGGGCAGGTGAATCTTACCAAAGCTTTGCAGCAGGAAAAAATAGCGAGTGTTACAATCTACAACTATCTCGGTATTATCTACGCTCTCACTTTCGGATTCATCTTCTTTGACGAGAATTATGAGTGGCTGGCTCTTTCAGGAATTTTATTGGTAATTGGGGGAGTATTACTGAATTACTTTTACCAGCGAAAAGAAAACAGAGTGATCGCGGAAGAAGAATTAACTACTATTGAAGAGTGATGCCCGCTACCAAATATCCCGAAGCATTTTTAACCCGCATTCGAAACATACTCCAAGATGAGTATGAAGCTTTCCTTGAAAGTTTAAACCAGTCCCCTCCTACTTCTATTCGTGTAAATCCTTTTAAGAGAACTGCAAAGTTTGATGGGGAAGAAAAAATTGTATGGTGCGAACAAGGCAGGTATCTGAAAGAAAGACCTTCATTTACTTTCGACCCTGTGTTTCATGCGGGCACTTATTATGTACAGGAAGCAAGTTCCATGTTCATTGAGCAAGCATGGAAACAAATCAATCCGGAAAACAAAACAGTTCGCGTATTGGATATGTGTGCTGCTCCCGGAGGGAAATCAACTCATCTTCTTTCGCTGATGAATGAAGAAAGCTTGCTAATAACCAATGAGTTAATCTCTAACCGCAATAATATCCTGCAGCAAAACATAGTGAAATGGGGAACAGCTAACTGCATTGTCACTCAAAACAAACCGGAGGATTTCTCAAAACTCGAAAACTACTTCGACATTATTCTTGTTGACGCTCCCTGCAGCGGAGAGGGATTGTTCCGAAAGGACAAAAATGCGCTGGACGAATGGAGCGAACAGAACGTTAAGATGTGTTCCATTCGACAAAAGGATATTATGAAACATGCGGTTTCCTGTTTAAAACCAGGAGGTTTTCTAATTTACTCTACGTGCACTTTTGAACCCGAAGAGAATGATGAGCAGGTTGCAGGTTGCGGGTTACAAGTTGCAGATTTGCAAATTGAAACGTTCGGACAAGCAAAAACCAAATACGGATGGCAGTTTTATCCTCATAAAATAAAAGGTGAGGGATTTTATATGGCTGTGCTGCAGAAGAACAATAGCGATGAATTTCAAATCCCAAATTTAAAATCTGTACAGACCCCTAAAAAATCAGCCAACCACAATCAATATCTGAAGGATTCAGAGAAATTCTATGCCCACACAAAGAACGATATGCTCTTTGCCATTCCCAAAACCATTTATAATGATTTTCTATCTCTCGAAAAACAACTTTACATCCGCCATGCGGGAATATTTATGGGTACTATGAAAGGTAAAGACTTTCTCCCGTCTCACGATCTAGCTCTGAGTAACCATATCAAATCTGATTTGCCTTCCGTTGAATTGAACTATGAAGAAGCAATTTCCTACCTCCGTGGCGGCACCCCGAAAGTGAATACAGATTACAGGGGCTGGTGTATAGCCAAATTTGAAAACATGAACCTCGGGTGGATGAAAGTGTTGGAAGGAAGAATCAACAATTACTATCCTAAAGAACTGAGAATTTTAAAACAAGCGTAAGCAATTTACATTCGCGGCATGAAAAAGTATTTTGTAGTCCTATTGTCTTTGTTCTTTGTTCTTGCTTTCTGGCTCTCATCCTGTAAACAATGCAATACCACAAAAGCTGATGTTGCTAAAACTGATTCTGTTGCTATTCCCAAATTAGATGCAGTAAGTGAAGAAATCAGGAAAGACTCTCTCAATCCGTTTCTGTATTACAAGCGGGCGCAGCTATACGAAGCCAATAATGATTTTAAGAGCGCGGCTACCGATATGTATCTTGCACTCTCGCTTGATTCGCTTCGCCCTGAATTCTACATCTATACTGCTGAGCTTTTCAAAAAAACTGGTGAGCCGCAGCGAGGAATTGCTTTAATGAACAAAGCCATTGTTACTGATTCGATGAACACCAACTTTTATGTGAAAGCCGCTGAGCTTGCTTACATAGACACCAACATCAAGGGCAGTTATATGCTTGCCCTCAACTACCTGAACACAGCTATTGAGAAGGATCCCCAGAATGCCGATATCTATTTTTACAAAGGAACTATCTTCAAGGAAATAGGCGATACTACCAAGGCACTATCTTCTTTTCAAACTGCCACTGAGTTAAATCCGAAGTTTTACAACGCTTACGTTCAAATAGGTCTGTTGCTGAAAAACAAAAAGGATAAGAACGCAGAAAAGTATTTCGACAACGCTATTAAAGTAAGCGACAAGCCCGAAGATGCTCTGTATGCTAAAGCCAATCTGCTGAAGGAAGAAGGGGTGCGGCTTTATGACGCTGAAAAATTTTCGCAGGCTGATGATAAACTGAACAAGGCAGTGGAGCAATTCAAAAAAGTAATTGAAGTGAACTACAAAAATGCAGAAGCATACATGGGAACCGGTTTCTGCTATTACCAAATGGATTCGTTGCAAGAGGCATATAACTATTATGAGATGGCAACCAAGATAGAACCAGCTTATGCCGGGGCTTACTTCAGCAAGGGTTTATGTGCCGAAGACTTAGGCAGAAAGAAGGAGGCGATGGCACTCTATCAAACCTGCCTTAATATTGACCCTACTTTCAAGCGGGCAGAGGAACATTTAAAAAAATTACAGGCAACTCAATAATAACTTTACATAGTGATTAGTTACAATCCAAAAGACTGGTTCAGTTTTCTTTTCAGGTTTCACAAGTCAGATACCTTTCGCGAGTTGATGCCCATGATCATCTCGCTTTGCATTTACTCGGGAGGCATAGCGTGGTTTTATACGGAATACCTGCACATGTACGACAATGTGCATCTTAAGAATATCTCCATCATGCACACCATGCTCAGTTTTGTTATCTCTATGTTACTGGTGTTTAGAACCAACAGCGCTTACGACCGTTGGTGGGAAGGAAGAAAACTTTGGGGCAGTTTAATAAACAACAGCCGTAACTTATCGCTTAAGCTAAATGCCCTGCTTCCTGAAACCGCAAAAAATGAAAGAGCGTTTTACGTTACCATGATTTCAAACTATGCACTTGCATTAAAGAATCATCTGCGTACTACTTTTCATCCCGAAGAGTTTCACCACCATGAATGGTTTGATGTACAACGGTTAAGGCAGGAAAACCATCAGCCCAATTTTATAGCACGTGAAATATTTAACCGCGT
>JAZKEP010000006.1:74642-92359 GCA_040387015.1 Bacteroidota bacterium | reverse complement strand
TCGACCTTCTCAAAATGCCAGAAAAATTGCTGAAGCCGAAGGGGTTGATATTCGTTTATACTCTATCATTTACAACGCCATTGAAGAGATTAAGAGCGCGATGGAAGGTTTATTGGAACCTAAAATTGAAGAGAAAATTATCGGTAACCTGGAAGTTCGCAACGCCATCCATGTCAGCAAGGTTGGAACTATTGCCGGTTGCTTCGTAAAAGATGGCAGAATATTGAATAAATCGAAAGTGCGTGTAATTCGCGATGGAATTGTAATTCACACAGGTGTTGTTGGCGGGTTAAAACGCTTTAAAGATGATGCAAAAGAAGTGGTGAGTGGATTGGAATGTGGTGTGATGGTGAAAGATTATCAGGACATAAAAGAGGGCGATATTATTGAGGTATTTGAAGAAATAGAAGTGCAACGTAAACTCTAATTGGCAGATATGCTCAATAGCCAATGAAAGGCCATCGTATTTAGTACGGTGGCTTTTTTATTTGGCCAAAACCTCACGATAAACTTTCATAGTATTTTCTGCAAAAGTCTTATCAGTCATGGTTTGAGCGTGGACAAATCCTGATTCGATCATCTGCACTTTTAGATTTTCATTGCTCAGAACTTTCAGCATTGCATCTGCTATCTGCTCAGCTGAATTAGGATTTATATAAAAAGAATTTTTCCCTCCGGCTTCTTCAATGGCACCTCCTTTTGTTGCAATTACCGGAACTTTCGAAAACAATGCTTCTAAAACCGGTATCCCAAAGCCTTCAAAGAAACTCGGAAAAACAAAAACACTAGCTACTTGATAAATAGAGGGCAAATCTTGATTCAAGGCATTTGAAATAATCTTTACTCTGCCTAGTAGTTTTTTTATATGAATTAATCCTTCCAGTTCCTTTCTGTAACTTCCTGTTCCACCTATTAGCACTAAATCTTCTTCTACTTCATTCTTGATTATATCAAAGGCTTCAATAAGTGTTCTTTGATTCTTGCGGGGAAAGAAACTGCCGACATTCAGAATATATTTCGGTGGCAAATTGTATTTCTGTATTACGGTTTCGTTCCTGCTTCCCTGTTCCTGGTTCCGAAATGCAGGATCAACACTTTGATAAATTACTTCAATCTTTTGCTCAGGCACCTTGTAGAAATCTATTAAATCATTTCTCGTTTCATTGCTGATTGCAATTATTTTATCGGCATGTTTTGCGGCATATTTTGTTTTCAGTGTATAAATCTGGCGGTCAATAAACGGGTATTGCTGGGTGTGCTTAAGAAATATTAAATCATGTATCGTAACAACAGTTGCCAGCGAAGAATGAGTGTTGAATGGAATTTCGTTGCTAAGCCCGTGGTAAATATTTACTCTTTCCTTTTTAAGTTGTTTTGTAATCCCAAATGAACGCCAGATTGGGTGAAATGATTTTTCAAATTGCGTTTTGGGCATCAATACTTTGAAATCCCCTTCAAGTTGGTGGAAGAATTCATCTCTCACTTTCGGAGAAAAAAGCTGGTAATCGTTTTCGGGAAAGTCACGCATCAGTGCATTCAACAAAATGCGTGCATGATTACCCAGCCCTGTCGAGTTGTTTAAAGCTCGTTTCGCATCAAATGCAATTTTCATTTTGTTGTTTCTCCGTTTGTATGCGAGATTGTTATTTTCGATTCAAAGCAAAGTAAATTTTTATGGGCGAACTAAAAATCATTTCATACAATGTAAACGGTATACGAAGTGCTGTTACAAAGGGCTTGGTGGACTGGCTAAGGACAGAAAACCCGGATGTATTTTGTTTGCAGGAAATAAAGGTCGCAAGAAAAGATTTCGATCCTAAACCTTTCGAAGCACTTGGCTATTACTGTTTCATTTTCCCTGCGGTAAAGCCCGGCTATAGCGGAGTGGCAGTATTTTCAAAATTGAAACCCGATAATATTGTAGAGGGATGTGGTATGCAGCAATACGATAACGAAGGTCGTAATTTACGTATTGATATAGCTGATACAAGCATTATGAGCGTTTACTTTCCGAGCGGAACTACCGGAGATGTCCGGCAGGCGGTAAAAATGCAATACCTCGATTTTTTCTATAGCTATATTCATCAGGTGGGAAAGGAACGTCCCAAACTTTTAATATGTGGCGACTATAATATCTGCCACCGTGAAATAGATATTCATAATCCGGTTGCAAACAAAGATGCTTCAGGCTTTAAACCGGAAGAGAGGGCTTGGATGGAGCAATACTTTAACTCCGGTTTTATTGATACGTTCCGGTATTTCAATCAACAGCCACATGAATACAGCTGGTGGAGTTTCCGCGCTAACGCAAGAGCGAATAACAAAGGCTGGCGGATTGACTATATCGCTGCCACTTCAAACTTAGAGTCTGACTTAGTAGAAGCAAAAATGTTTCAGCAGGTAAAACACAGCGACCACTGCCCGGTATACTGCAAAATAAAAATATGATGCCATGAAGAGAAGAGGCATTGTTTTCAATACAACCTTTAGTGTAGCTATGCTTTTGTTGGTTCTGTTTTTTCTTGCAGTCATGAACGGGTGGTTGGGAGAATGGGATCATACAGGCGATGATTTTTGTGAAGCATCGAGGCCGGGTTTAATTAAACAACCTTCCAATACCTGGAGCAATTTCGGATTTGTTTTGGTAGGGTTAACTATAGCATGGCAACTAACGACAGGGAAATTTCACCGTAGTAATATTTTTACCCGTAGTAGTTTTACTGCCGTATTTTTTTCTTCTCTGGCTGTCTTTCTCGGACCTGCTTCTATGGCCATGCACGCTACGGAAACCCGTTTAGGTGGATTTTTTGACATGCTCTCTATGTATTTGGTAGCAGGCTTTGCTTCGGCTTATGCAATGCAGCGATTCTTTAACTGGAGGGCGGTGCATTTCACAATAGTATTTGCTGCTATTGTAATTTTGTGTGTTACCGTGAAGGACCTCCCTTATCGAATACCGCTGGTCGGTTACTTTGGCAACTTTGTCTTCGCATTTTTTGTAACACTTACCATATTGTTTGAGGCCCTCAACTCCTTTGTGCGCAAATTCGATCACCACGTGAGGTGGGGTTTTCTGAGTATCGCTTCTTTGTTGGTGGCTTTCCTGATTTGGAATTTAGAAAGGAGAGTAGATATGTTTTGCAATCCCTATTCAATCATTCAGGGGCATGCCATCTGGCATTTACTCGATGCACTTGCGGTGTATTTTCTTTTCCGGTTTTATGTAAGCGAACACACGGAACCGGCAATTCAAACAAACAAGTAATGAAGAACGAATCCGAAGCAATACAGGTTAACAAATACATTAGCTCATCGGGCTATTGCTCACGAAGAGAAGCGGATAATTATATCGAACAGGGAAGAGTTACTATTAACGGGGAAATAATATTGCCAGCAACTAAAGTTTATCCGGGCGATGTGGTTGCTGTTGATGGCGAGCGCATCAAACTCAAAAAGGGTCAAAGTGTGTATATCGCTTTTAATAAACCTAAAGGAGTTACTTCCACTACTGACCCGAAAGACCGATCCAACATTATTTACTTCATTAATCATCCCAAAAGAATTTTCCCTATAGGTAGGTTAGATAAGGATTCGGAAGGACTTATTCTGTTAACCAACGATGGAGATATTGTAAACAAAATTCTGCGTGCCGGCAATGAGCATGAAAAAGAATATGTGGTAACCGTGAACAAACCCATCACTCCCGAGTTTATAAAGCGAATGGCAGGCGGCTTACCTATTCAGGGAGAAAAAACCAAACCTTGTATGGTTTGGCAGCAGGGTAATAAAGGTTTCAGAATTGTTCTTACTCAGGGGCTAAACCGACAGATAAGAAGAATGTGCGAATACCTGGATTATGAAGTAATAAGTCTGAAGCGGATTCGTATAATGAATATTACCTTAGCCAACATTCCTTTGGGAAAGTGGCGCAACCTTTCTTTCACCGAGGTGGAGAATCTGAACAAACAATTGGCGCATTCTGTAAAGACAGAAGAAGCATCAGAAAGTAATTACAAATTAGGAAGTAAAAATTACAAACGATGAAAAACAGTGCACTCATCACTCTTATGCTATTTGCAATAGCAAGTTGCAACGAGAAGCAACAAACTACTAGCCGCAAGCCATCGGTTGAAGAATACTTCGACTACGGAGAAACAGGAATGAAAACGGCTGGTGTACAGATGATACCCATTGAAACGCCAAAAGGAACTTTCAAAGTATGGACTAAAAGAATTGGAAACAATCCACGCATAAAAATCTTAATTCTTCATGGGGGCCCGGCCCTTACGCATGAATACATGGAGTGCTTTCAGAGTTTTTTTCCTCAACAAGGGTTTGAAATGTATGAGTACGACCAATTAGGTTCTTACTACAGCGACCAGCCAACCGATTCTTCTCTGTGGACTTTAGAAAGATTTGTAGAAGAAGTTGAACAAGTGCGAATCGCGCTTGGTTTGAACAAAGATAATTTCTACCTGCTGGGAAATTCGTGGGGTGGAATCCTGGGAATGGAGTATGCGCTGAAGTATCAGCAGAACATGAAAGGCCTTATTGTTTCGAATATGACGGCCGATTATACCAAGTATGGTGCCTACAACAAAAAACTGCGCACTCAAATGCGCAAAAGTTTAGTGGACTCTTTGGAGAGCTATGAGAAAGCAGGAAAATTTACAGACCCTGTTTATCTGAAATTAGTTTTCGATGAATATTACTGCAAGCATATTTTGCGCAAACCTGAGAGCGAATGGCCCGAACCTGTTTTGCGTTCGTTCAAGCATATCAATCAGCCGGTGTATGAAATCATACAGGGCCCCAGCGAGTTTGTTCCGGGTGGAAGACTGCTCACATGGGAATGCTGGACGCGCTTAAAAAATCTTTCCGTTCCCACTTTAATGATTGGCTCGCGTTACGATACTATGAATCCTGAAGAGATGGAGGAGATGAGCAAACTTGTTCAGCATGGAACCTATCTCTATTGCCCCAATGGTGGCCACTTGAGTATGTGGGATGCACAGGAGGAATATTACCCCGGTGTCATCAAATTCATTAAAGATGTAGATGAAGCAAAATGACATATCGTTTCTAATTTCTTAATTCGCGCAAAATCTCCCTCATGAAATCATATCTCCGCTTAGCTGTTATGCTATTTACTGTTGCCATACTTTCTTCCTGCGGAAGCGGTGGCAAAAAGTCTTCCTCCGAAAAGCGTGAAGCTCAGGGGGGTGTAAAATACGGAGGTGTATTCCGCTTTAACGAAACAGAATTTTTCAAAAGCATTTATCCGCTTGGTATAACCGAAGTGGTGGGTCATCGCATCACCAACCAGATTTACGAAGGCCTCGTTCACTTCAATCAAAAAGATTTAACGGTTGATCCATTATTAGCAGAAAGCTGGGATGTGGACAGCACTGCTACGGTTTACACATTTCATCTCCGCAAGGGAGTGGTGTTTCACGATGATGCTTGTTTCACTGATGGCAAAGGCAGGGAAATAACTGCCCGCGATTTTGAGTATTGTTTCGATTTGCTTTGCACACCCGATCCAAAGAACAATGGCTTCACTTTCTACCGCGATTTACTTAAAGGCGCAAACGATTTGTATACAGCGCGTGAAAGGAAGCAACCCGATGCAGATGCCAAGGCAGCATGGGGTGTAAAAGTGATAGATGACTATACTTTACAGATAACACTCGTGAAACCTTTTGCTGATTTCCTTAACCGGCTTGCACTTCCTTTTGTAACGGTATTTCCGAAAGAAGCAGTAGAAAAATATAAAGGCGATATTCTTAACCATGCGGTCGGCACAGGGCCGTTTGTAGTAAAGGCGATGAAAACGGACGAAGCAGTGGTAATGGCGCGCAACGAAAAATACTGGGGCAAAGATGAATTCGGCAACCAGCTTCCTTACATGGATGGCATTAAAGTAAGTTTTATTAAAGAAGATAAAACCGAAATGATGGAATTGATAAAGGGAAACCTGGATATGAAATACCGTCTTCCTTTCTCCATGATTGATGACATTATTGATGAAAACAAAAACCTGAAAGGCGAATATCAAAAATTTCAATTGCAAATTACCCCGGAGTATGCCATTCAGTTTTATGGCTTCCTTATTCCTGATAAAATTTTTCAGAATAAGGATGTGCGCCTTGCCTTCAACTATGCTATTGACCGCGCAAAGATTACCGACTTCACCGCTAAAGGTGAAGGCATTCCTGCTTTCAACGGCTTTGTGCCGCTGGGTATTCCCGGTTATGATAACGCGCAGGTGAAGGGATATTCTTTTGATCCGAAAAAAGCCAAAGAGCTTTTTGCCAAAGCAGGTTACCCCGGTGGCAAGGGCTTTCCGAAAGTTACCCTCGAAATAAACAGTGGTGGCGGAAGAAACCTCGATGTGGCCGAAACTATCAAGAGCATGCTGTCGGAAAACCTCGGCATCACGGTAGAACTGTCGCAAGTGGTGTGGGCGCAGCACACCAACAATGTAGAAACCGGCAAAACCAACTTCTGGCGTTTTGGCTGGGTGGCCGATTACCCTGACCCGAACAATTTTCTCAATCTTTTTTACGGTAAGAATGTTCCCGCCACCATGGAGGAAGCTGCTTATACCAACCCCACGCGCTACATCAATAAAGAATACGATGCGCTTTATGAAAAGGTATTGGTGACCAATAATCCCGCAGAAAGAAACAAACTCTATGCGCAGCTCGACCAGATTATTGTGGATGATGCGCCAGTGCTGCTCATTTATTATTCCATGAACCGCAGGCTGCTGCATCCCTACGTAAAAAATTTCCCGAACAACGGTATGGAGTATCGCTCCTTCAGGGAAGTGTGGCTCGATAAATAACAGGTTTTACCACTACCTGGTCGGAACGTAACGTTTGTTTGATTTCTACCAAGCTGTTATCCCTTCGGTATAAATGCACGGTGCAGAAATGACTTACCTGCATATACTTCCCTCTAATTTCTTCTTCAAACAAAAAATGCTTAGCCCTTGGCTGCACTACCCGGGGCAGGCAGTGAGGTGTTTACATGGTTAACTATAGTATTTACCCCATTACAAAGAGTCTCTTCCGTACACGGAAGCCCCATTAAGTTCCGGCTTGAAGCCCCTTCCGTACACGGAAGCCCCATTAAGTTCCGGCTTGGAGCCCTTTCCGTACACGGAAGCCCTGTCAAGTTCGGGCTAGGTGCCCCTTCCATACAAGGAAGCCCCATTAAATTCCGGCTTGGAGCTCTTTCCGTACACGGAAGCCCTGTCAAGTTCGGCTTACCACCCCCTTACGAACAGTATTTACCTCGTTATATACTCTACCACCTGTAAATACAATTCGGCAAGCCGTAAATACCCCAAAAGATCAACCAAAGTCAAATCTTGGAGCATTAAAGTCAAACCTTAGAGCATTTAATTGTAATCCCGGAGCATTTAAATTCAACCTTGAAGCATTTCCATCTACCCTTGGAGAGTTGGAGTGACATTCTGGAGCATTTCCCATCCATCTCGGGGTATTTGGGTGAGGTCTTGAAGCATTGGAGTGACATCCCGAAGCATTGGATTTAAGTAATAACAGCACGTACAAAGTTTATATGACCTTATTCAGTGAAGCACGCTTTTTTTATGAGGTGCAGTATCTGCCCCTACACCTCTATAAATGAATTTAAATTCTGTTATACTTTTTCAAACCGTCTTTTGAATTTCAAGAAATGTTTCTCAAAAACCTCATAAGATATCACGGAAACTAAAATTGTGCCAAGGATAGAAAGTAAAATAAATGCCCACCGGCTTTTCGAAAAGTAATCTACCGCGCAACGGTCGGCTATTACTATAAGAAATACCTGATACATATAAATGCCGTATGAATACTTGCCGAGTTTATTCAGCATCAACCAAAAAGGATTTTTTAGACCCGGAAGGATATTTTGAATTAAGTCAAGAAAAAGGATTGACAGCGGGATGATGAAAATGTATTTATAAAACATTGCTTTTATCAATGCATCGTAATTAAAAGCGTCAACAAAGGCGAATGCCACTAATAACCAAACAAACAATAAAGCTCTTACGGCCTTGTTATAAATTATCTTAAATCCGGTATAATTTATATAGCCCAGCAAACATCCTATTGCAAGTGTGTCAAAGCGCGCACCTGTGTGAAGGTATATTGGAAACCAGGGATGCTGGTAAGAATGAAAAAGCCACCCTCTTACAACAATGCTGATAAGAATAAAAAACACAAAAATATAAGGCAGTTTTTTAAACGGGGCAAATGCAAGGAGTAGAGGAATGACGAGATAAAATTGTTCTTCGATACAAAGCGACCACAACATAAATAGTTTACCTGCACACCAGGAGTTAGCGGATATCATGGTAAAATTGCTCACAAAGAACAGGTGCGGATAAACGTCTTTTTTGTAGAAAGGCTCATGAGTGAAGAAATGAGCAAAAGCATATGCAAAAACAATTATGAAATAATACAAAGGCCATATTCTTAGAATTCTACGCAGGTAAAAACTTTTGATATCTATCGTGTTGTTTCTGGTTTTTTCTTGTATCAGTAAACTGGTGATAAGAAAGCCGCTAATCAGAAAAAATAAATCAACGCCAAAAGGACCGTTTGAAATAAACTGGAGTATTGGAACAAAGGCGGGTAGCAAATCTTCGGAAAGTTGTTTCTCTGTGCCCTTAAGCATAAAGGATGGCAGGTGATACACATCTTTCATATAGCTTACCATATGATGAAGCATTACATAAAACGCAGCCACAAAGCGTAATATATCGAGGTTTGAAAAGTATAAGGTGCCTTTGGAGGTGTTGTTCAAAGCAAGGCGAATTAAGCAACAATTTCCTTTTAACTCTTGCTTTTATAGGTTGTCATACGAACCTTCCATTTCATTTCCATTTTTCTATTTTCACTTCCCAATTTCTAAAACACAAAACAAGTAATATGTCAACTGCAACTGCTGTCAACTACAAAGAGATAATTGATAACGCAATTAAAGCGATTCAAGCGCGGGCTTTTTACGCCCAATATCCCGAGCATCCAAAAGCTTATGGCGAAGAAGCACCGGGCAAAGGTTTGGAGATATTCAACAACCAGTTAGGAAAACCTTTTAATGGCTTGCTGCAGAAAAACCCTGTTGCATGGATTGGTGAAGAAGCATCGCCTTATACCGGAAAAGAACTCGGCATTACGTATCCTTCTTTTGAAACCGATACTTTGATTGTGCGTGCAGGCCGTGCATTCGATGCTTGGAAAAAACTAAGTGCCGATGAGCGCGCAGAAATATTAGTAGATGCCTTAGAAAGAGTGAAAGGAAGATTTTTTGAAATAGCTTCGGCTACGCAGCATACCACAGGGCAGAGTTTCATTATGAGTTTTCAGGCAAGCGGTCCACATGCCAGCGACCGCGCTTTGGAAACACTGGCTTTGGGCTACGAAGAAATTACACGTTTCCCTTCTAACGTTATTTGGGAAAAGCCGATGGGAAAAGCAAGTGTAGTATTGCAGAAAACTTTTAAGCCCGTTCCTAAAGGAATTGGTTTAGTAATTGGCTGTTCCACTTTTCCTATCTGGAATTCGGTGCCCGGAATATTTGCATCGCTCATTACCGGAAACAGTGTGATAGTAAAGCCGCATCCTAAATCAGTTTATGCGATTGCAATAGTTGTGGCCGAAATTCAAAATGGTTTGCAGGCAAAAGGCGTTGACCCGAATGTTTGTCAGCTTGCAGTGGATTCTTCTTCAAAACTTATTACTAAAGACCTTGCCGAAAACCCTGTGGTGAAATTGATTGACTACACAGGAGGTTCTTCTTTTGGTGATTATGTAGAATCGCTCAAAGGCAAAACAACTTTTACTGAAAAAGCAGGAGTGAACTCTGTGATTCTTGATTCGGTAGTTGATTTAAAACCTGTGGTTCAGAATCTTTCATTTGCTGTTTCGCTTTACAGCGGACAAATGTGTACTGCCCCGCAAAACTTTTTTATTCCCGCAACAGGAGTTAAACAAGGTGATACAGTTATTCCTTATGAAGAAGTAAAGAAGGCATTGGTAGATGCCATTGCAGGAATTGCCAACCATCCGCAAATGGGCCCCGGCACTTTAGGCGCAATTCAAAACCCCGCAACCATTAAGCGTGTGAATTCAATCAAAGATTTAGATGAGCCCATTCTGCTTGAATCAAAAGTTGTAGCCAACACTGAATTTCCAGAAGCACGTACTTGTTCGCCTATTGTCATTGAAGTGGACGCTCACGATACAGGAGTTTTTGAAGAAGAGTTGTTCGGGCCAATTGTGCTGATCATCAAAACCAGAGATACAGCACACAGTATTGAATTGGCAAAACATCTTACTGAGCAAAAGGGAGCGATAACGTTTGCAGCCTATACCACCGATGAAACAACAGCTAATACAATCACTGAAGAATTAGAAAGTGTGTTTGCACCTGTGTCACTTAACCTTACAGGAAACATTTGGGTGAATCAACATGCAGGCTTTAGTGACTTCCACGTTACCGGAGGAAATCCTGCAGGTAATGCTTCGTTCACCAATCCGGAGTATCTGCAGAAAAGATTTGTGTGGGTAGGGCATAGGAGAGTTGCTTAACCCCTAAATTCCCTAAAGGGGACCTTAAATTCAAAATACAAAAGGCACTTAATATGAAGTGCCTTTTGTATTTAAGTCTCCCCATTTAAGAGAAATTTAGAGGCATTTAAAACCTCACACTCATTCCTCCTAAGAAATTAAATCCCGCCTGAGGATAGTAATAATTGTAGGTGGAAGTAGGCGTTACCTGCGTTTGGTTGCTCTCGTCCTGATAGGCATAGCGCTCGCTGTAAGTGTATCCGTTGCTTTCGAACAGGCGATTGAAAATGTTATTGAACAGCAAAGTGAATTTTATTTCCTTGTCATCGCGTTTCAATGGCAATTTGTAGGAAAGCCGAAGATTGGAATAGAAGAATGGTTTCAGTTTGCGCTCTTCGTTGGAGGTATTATCAAGGTATTGTTTGCTCACTGCTTTGTTCATCAGGCTAATCTCTAAGCCCTTTACAGGATAAACCGCTAACTCTAAGGCCGCAATGATACTTGGCGAAAAGGCAATGTCGGTGTTTTTGTGGGTTGTAATTTGTGTAAGCGAATCAACAGCTGAATAGTTTTCATCGTAGGTGTAGATGTATTCGTCAAACGATTTGATTTTGTTGAGCGAGTAAGTAAAGGAGTAGTTGATAGAAAAAACTCTTGAATCAGGAACAGGAACAAGAGGAGATTGTGAATCAAACTTCGTGTTCAGCTTTTTACTGTAAAAAATAAACCTGCCGTTTAACTCAACTCCCATGCGATAACTCTCTGCCACATTTTCTTTCAAAGGATTTCCCACATCGTTCAATTTACCTGTAAGCACCAATTGGTCTTTGTATTGCATCAAATAGTAGTTGATAGCAAATGGAAATTTGCCATCCAGATATTTATAGCCCGCTTCCACATTGTGCATGGTTTCAGGCTTCACCTCTTTACCTGTAACCAATGCTGCCAACACATCATCCCGGTTAGGTTCGCGGTTACCCATAGCATACGAGGCATACATCTGATGCTGCGGTTTTATTTTGTAAAGTAATCCTGCTTTCGGATTAAAGAAATGCCACTGCTTATTCATAGCATAAGGACTTAGCGCATTGTCAATACCTTTGGTGGTGTAGCGCACATAGCGATACTGCAGGTCGAGATAGAAATTTACTTTTCTCAACAGATCATAGTTAAACTTTGCATACGCATTAAAATCATTCTTGAGCGATTTGCCATCGTAGTAATGTCGGTCTTTATCCAAATCGGCAATAGCATCAGCCCAAATCACTTTGCCGAAATGTTTGCCGTCATATCGTCCATATAATCCACCGAAAGTGAAATCAATATTCCTGTGATTGTAGTTCAACGACCATGTTCCTCCGTAGAAAATATTCTGTAACCATTTCTGACGAACTAAATCAGTGGCAGTGCTGAGTGTATCATGGTTCGGGAAATAATCGTTGAAAGTCTGCCCGACTTTATATTCCTCATAATAACCATGACCGAGCGTGGCGAACAAACCTGCATTCAGAAATAAATGTTTCGGCAGTTGCTGCGCAAACAGCAGTTGAAAATAATCCTGGTTGTAGTTGTCCACCTGGTTTCTGTAAGGAGGAAATTTCTGACCCCAGTCGGTTCCTAAACCATTAAAAGTTCTGTTCGTCTTTAGCGAGTCCTGCGGCACCCCATTCCATGCCTGGTAAGTTTTTTCCTGTCCGGCAAAGTACACCAGCTTTATAAGCGTCTTGTTGCGCGTGTAACCAAGCTGAGTAAACCATGAAATTAAATTTGAGGAAGCACGGTCTATATAACCATCTGATGTAATCCATGTAACGGAACCTTCGGCAAAAAAACCTTTGCGGATGCCGCTTCCTATTTTACCATTAATCTTAAAGGTGCCAAACGAACCAGCTGAAACATTGGCTTCACCGAAATGATTTTGTGAAGGCGATTGAGTTTGCACACTCACTGTTCCGCCAAAAGCGCTTCCGCCATTTGTGGAAGAACCTACTCCCCGCTGTATCTGCACACTCTGAGCTGATGAAGCAATGTCCGGAACATCTACCCAGAAAGTCCCTTGTGATTCTGCATCGTTTACAGGAATGCCGTTGAGTGTAACATTTACTCGCGTGGCATCACTACCACGAATTCTTATTCCGGTATAGCCAATTCCGGCACCGGCATCGGAAGTAGTAACAACAGAGGGAGTATTATCGAGCAGTGTCGGCAAGTCTTGTCCGAGATTGTTTTTGTTCAGTTCTTCTTTGCCGATGAATTGATAAGTTGTAGGAGAGTTTTCTTTAGCGCGTGTAGCGCTTACTATCACATCATCCTTTAAGATTGTTTTTAATGAATCAGTTCTTACCAATGAAGAATCTGTTTGCGCCAAAGCTGTATTGGCGATAAACAGAAAGAATAATGCCTTTTTCATAACACGAGGTTTTGAGGTTAAAGAATTATTCTTTCTAAGAGTGAAGAATTCGAGCGAGAGAGCCCCGTTGAGGGGTTCTTTCTATCCCTTACGCATGAATTACCATGTTCAAGGTTCGAAGGGTTCTTCTCAGGTCCGATAATTATCGGGCCGCCCCCAGAAAGCTGATGCGAATGTAAAAGGATTTTTATTTTGCCAAAGCAAGAAATCCATCAATAGCTTCGATGGCATTTTCTACCCGCTTGCTGTTCTTTCCTGAAATGATTTTGTAGCTAGCTCCGATTGAATCCAATTCTTCTTTGAACCGCTTAAACAACAATTCACGGTCATCTTTATTTTTCCGCTGCTCATCGGGAATCCATGCAATATCAATGTCGCACAGTAGGTGAAGGTTATTTTTTCGTTTTACTATTTCTGCTTCTAACCAATCTGGAACATGCCACTTATAATAACGCAACCATATTTTGATATTGATTAAATCGTTATCGCTGAAAAGAATGCGGTGCCCGTATTGCAGTTTCTTTCTTTCCTCTTCAATAATCTCTTTGGCAATAGCAACGACATCTGAGTGGTTATACTTTCTTTCAAGTTTTGCCACATACTGCCGCGAATAATCGGGAACAAAAACAGTTTTGTAATGGGTAGCTAGTTCTCCTGCAAGTTCTGTTTTACCCGTTGATTCGGTGCCGGTAATGGAAATAAGTTGAATCACACTGTTCTTATTTGTTTACGCCATTCAAAGTATCCATAAACTGCCATTAGAGTCAGAAAAAAATAAAACCCTGAAGTAACGTAAGCATCTTTCAGAAAATATTGAACAACTAATATCAAGTCAACTACCATCCATATATGCCAACTATCCAGTATCTTCTTTGCTGTAAAATAGGTAGCTATAAAACTGAAAACTGCAGTAAAAGAATCGATGTAGGGATAAGCATTTCCAATTTTGGAAAACATATAACCTAAAGCAGGGGTGAGCAAACTTCCGAGAATCAGAAATGGTAAAATCTTTTTCATGGAATAAGAGGTAATGCCGGCTTCATTGGTTTTATCATCTGAATTTCTTGTCCATAAATACCATCCATAAAATCCTGCAAACACATAATAGGTTTGAAGGATGGCATCGAGAAAATAACTAAGCTGTATATCAAAAACGATATAAAGTATTGCGCTGAAGATTCCGAAAGGCCAGCACCAGGATATTGCTTTTACCGCAAGAACAATATATAGAACACCGAAAACAGCGGCAGCGATTTCAATAGCGCTCATTTCAACGTAACTTCAGTTTCTGAAACTTTTAGTTGATAGTTTTTGCCAATAACCAAAGCGCGGTTGTCTTCAATGTGTCCTGCAGGAAAATCGAAACATATGGGGTAATTAAATTCGCTAACATGCTCGGCAATTATTTCGTAAGCCGTTTTACCAAAAGGAACCTGATTGTCGTGCATATCGGTAAAGCCACCTATAATTAATCCCGCAAGACCTTGCAATTTCCCCGAGCGTTTTAGGTTAATCATCATGCGGTCAACATGGTATAGATATTCATCTAGGTCTTCAAGGAACAAAATTTTTCTATCAGTGTTGATTCCGTTTTTTGTTCCCGTGATGGAATACAGAATGGAAAGATTTCCTCCGATCAGAATACCCTTAGCTTCGCCTTTTCTATTTAGTTCATGCGGTGGAACCACATATTCATTCTTCTCACCAAACAGTTCTTTCCGTATAGTTTCGATAGACTCAGGAGCAGCGCGTTCAAATTGAATCGGCATGTGGGCGTGAAGACATTGAATGCCAATGTTGTTCGAAATATTCGTTTGAAGAAATGTAAGGTCGCTGAATCCAACAAGCCATTTTGGATGCTTTAGGAATTCATCGAAAACAATGTTGTCCATTATCCGCACTGTTCCATAACCGCCACGAGCGCTGATAATTGCTTTAATATTCGGATCGTCAATTGCTCTTTGGAAATCCTTCAAACGCTCTCCATCGGTTCCGGCAAACTGATTATACTCTTTGCCAATGGTATCGCCAACTACCACTTTCAATCCCCACGATTCATAGGTTTTTACTGCTAAATCAATTTCCTCTCTTGAGATTTTTTTGGCTGTGCTTAGAAAATAAACGGAATCGCCTTTCTTTAATGACGGTGGTCGTAATAGCATGGCGCGAAAATAAAACTCTTCGTGTCTTTGCGGCTTTGTCCTAAATTTTCAACTTCGCCACACATGACAAACTGGAAGAGATATACGATTACTGCGGCATTGCCTTATGCAAATGGGCCTAAACATATCGGGCATTTGGCAGGGGCATATCTGCCTGCCGATACGTTTGTGCGTTACCTGAGGGCGCAAAAACGCGAGGTGGTATTTATTTGTGGAAGCGATGAACATGGGACTGCAATTACTTTTCAGGCAATGCAGGAGAAAACTTCTCCTCAGGAAATCATTGACAAATATCATTTACTGGTAAAAGACAGTTTCGAAAAGCTGGGCATCTCGTTCGATATTTATCACCGCACATCATCTCAGCTTCATCACGAAACAGCGCAGGAATTTTTTCTTGATTTCTATAATAAGGGTTTGTTTAAAGAAATTACGAACGAGCAGTTTTATGATGAAGAAGCAAAAGTTTTTTTAGCAGATAGATATATCACCGGAACATGTCCGAATTGCGGCAATGAAAATGCCTTTGGCGACCAGTGTGAAAAGTGTGGCAAGTCTCTTTCGCCTGCTGATCTTATCAATCCACGTTCTACTTTAAGTGGAAAGGTGCCTGTGCTTCGTTCAACCAAACATTGGTATTTACCTTTAAACGAGTACGAGCCATGGTTAAAACAATGGCTTATTCGCGACCACGCCAAGGATTGGAAAGTGAATGTTTACGGGCAATCGAAAAGTTGGATTGAAGCGGGGTTGCAGCCTCGCGCCATGACACGCGATGGAGAGTGGGGTATTAAAGTTCCGCTGAAAGATGCCGAAGGCAAAGTGCTTTATGTTTGGTTTGATGCGCCTATTGGTTATATCTCAGCTACCAAACAATGGGCAATTGATAACGGGAAAAGTTGGGAACCATACTGGAAAAGCACTGACACCCGCCTTATTCATTTTGTAGGGAAAGACAATATTGTTTTTCACTGCATTATTTTTCCTGTTATGCTGCACATGCATGGCGACTATATAGTGCCTGACAATATCCCTGCCAATGAATTTCTGAATTTGGAAGGTGACAAAATGAGCACCAGCCGTAAGTGGAGTGTCGAGATGCACGAGTATCTCGAAATATTTCCTGATAAAGTAGATGAGTTGCGTTACGTGCTTACTTCTATTGCTCCTGAAACCAAGGACTCGGAATTTTTATGGAAGGATTATCAAACGCGCGTGAACAGCGAGTTAGTAGCCATTTTCGGAAACTTAGTAAACCGCGTTTTAGTTCTTACTGATAAATATTACAAAGGCAAAGTGCCTCAAGCGGGAGAATGTGATGACCTTAAATCTTTCATTAACGGGCAGCGCGATAAAGTTTCAGATGCTCTTGAGCAATTTAAATTTCGTGATGCGCTTGCAGAAATGCTGAACGTTGCTCGACACGGCAATCAGATGCTTTCTGAAAAAGAACCGTGGAAGCTGATTAAGACCGATGAAAAGGCAACGGCATTTGTGCTGTACGATTGCTTGCAAATTATTGCCAACCTTGCTATTCTTTGTGAGCCATTCTTGCCGTTCACATCCAAAAAGCTTTTCGGTATGCTTAACCTCAAAGTAGAACACTATTCCTGGAGTGATGTGGGAAGGCAGGATTTACTTAAAGCAGGTCATCAACTTAATAAGGCAGAATTGCTTTACCAGAAAATTGAAGATGATGTAATTCAGAAACAGATTGACAAACTTCAAGCTACTAAACAAAAAGTGCAATCAATTACCAAAGTGGAACAGGAGGAAAGTGCTAATTCAAAGTCAGAAATCACTTATGATGACTTTACAAAAATTGACTTACGTGTAGGAACTATTCTCTCCGCTGAAAAAGTAGAGAAAGCGGATAAACTCTTGAAACTAACTGTTGACTTAGGTTTTGAAACGCGGACAATTGTATCTGGTATCGCAGAATTTTTCAAGCCTGAAGAAATTGTCGGATTGCAGGTTTCAGTAGTGGCCAATCTCGCTCCACGTAAGCTGCGTGGCATAGAATCAAAGGGTATGATTTTGATGGCGGAAGACAATAAAGGAAAACTCCATTTCGTATTACCGAAAGATTTAACTCCTAACGGCAGTATCATTAGATAAAAGTTTTACTTTCGGTAACTTTTTGTTCATCTAAAAAACAAGTATGAAAAAGAATTTTTACTCAACTATTCTGTTGATGGTAATTGCTTCGCAGATTTTTGCACAATGCGGCCAGCGATATAAGGATATGATTTTTTCGGCTGTAACTAAAACTACTGTTACTTACAGTGTGTATCCCCCGTATGATAAAATGGATATTTACCAGCCAACCGGTGATACACTCGCAATGCGACCGGTAATAATTCTGGCACATGGAGGAAGTTTTATTGGTGGCTCTAAATCAACAGATGCCACAGTTAATGCGCTTTGTAGCAATTTTGCGAAAAGAGGATATGTTACCGCTTCGATAGATTATCGTCTGGGTAATTTTCTACAGATGCTTGATTCCTCTCAGGCTATAGAGGTTGTTCTAAAAGCAATAAGCGATGGTAAATCTGCTAT
>JAZKEP010000006.1:69594-74632 GCA_040387015.1 Bacteroidota bacterium | reverse complement strand
CCACCACAAATGCATACCGTATAGACCCGAACATTATTTTTGTTGGGGGAAATTCGGCAGGTGCAGTGTTGTATATGCATGTGGTTTATTTAGATAGTACCAACGAAGCGCCTCCTCACATGCAAGCAATTGTAAATAGTAATGGAGGCTTTGAGGGGAACAGCGGAAATGACGGCTATTCATCTGAAGCAATGGCACTAATCAATTGTGCAGGTGGTTTGAATATTCCAGAGTTTGTTAGCCCGGGAAATAAACCTTCGGCAAATTTTCAAGGAGATCAGGATAATACTGTGCCTTATGGCTGCGCAAGAGCCCAAGGTGGAAGTACACCGGTTCGTTTATGCGGATTGGGGGTAATTGAGCCGCTCTATCAGCAGTATGGCATAAACCACGTAAGTGTGGTTTATCCAGGAGACGGGCATGTGCCTTGGGATGGTAACATTGCTAAGTTTACCAAATTAGATACCACGGCTGCAAATTTTCTTTATGATATGATGTGTAATACATCTACTTCTATTAATGATATAGCGGAAGAAGACAATATTCAGATTTATCCTAATCCTGTAAATCAGGAATTGAAAATTACTTTTAAAAGTGTTTCAGAATATGTGAAGGTGCAATTGATGGATATTACAGGAAGGCTTATAGAACAGAAAGAAGTAGTATCAGCTGAAATGAATTTTGTGCGTAACCAACAACCTTCAGGAATATATTTTGTTCGATTGGTTAAGAAAGATTTAAGCAGTAATGTGAAGAAGATTGTATTTGAATAAGATAATCGTAAACAATTTCAAATAAAAAAAGCCCCGTAATCAGGGGCTTTTTTTATTTGAAATTGTTATTTTTTATCCTCTTTACTTTTGCTATTCTTCTTTGTCAAAGTTTCTTTACTTAAAGTAAAAATCACTCCAACATTTACACCTATATTACTAAAGGGGCCGAAAGGACGAATATCGTCTTTAGGTTTATTCGGGTCATACTTCGAATTTCCATCTGAGTCTTTATGATAATCTCCATTATTGGAAGTTTCATCTATCTCATCTACAAAATTAAATTCGGTTCTGTACTTGCCTCGATCTTCCAGTTTGCTAACTCCATCGGCATCCCATTTTGTTATTTTCGATGATTTAGCTCTGGTTACCAAATATTGACCGTTCACTTCAGCAAAAACGCTCAGGTAGGGAAGGGGTTGATAGGTTACACCGATAGCACCGTTGATGCCTAAAGAGACCGTCCCTTCAGTTTTTAGTTTTACATCGGTATGACGGCCTATAAAGTAAGGAGCTGTGTCGAGTATCTGAACGATGGCATCGCCTCCCACAATGAATACTGAATCCTGCACATCAATTTTTATGTCGTGGGTCAGATTGCCGTAAACAGGGAGCGACAATCCAATACGGGCATGCGGGTAAACTTTCCAGCCGGGTTTTGCTGCCCTTAGAGTTACAGCGGGTGATAGAGCCACTTCTAAAGCTTTGGTAGTGATTTCTGAAATCATGTGGTAGCCACTTCCGGAGAAACCTGCGTTTGGATAGGGCTCATAAACCAACTCATAATCCTGTCGCGCTTTAATTTCATCACTTTTTAAAAAGGAAACGCCCATTTCTACACCTATATACCGATTTATGTTATAGCCAAGGCCTAATGAAAAGTTCATTCCCTGGCCATAAGAACCACGAACTGGCGAATAGGTTTTTGCAGAATCATTAAAGTAGTTGAGGTTGGCCATAGGAACTAAGGCATCATTGTAAGGGGTATAAGGGTCAACTTTTGGCCCGGTAATTCCTTCGGTTTTCATGAACCCCGGCCAGGCATATCCACCGGCAACACGAATAGTAAATCCTTTTTGCGCCTGCAAAGCTGAACCAACCAGAACAACCAGCAGAGGGAGGAGTAAATTTCTTTTCATACTATTTTACTTTTTGTTTTAGCGATATTACTAAAGAAATCTTCATTCATCGAAGGAGTTCCTTTAGCCTCTTATTTTTTTATTTTCGTTCCCTCAAAAAATGGTCCCGTAGTTCAACGGATAGAATAGAAGTTTCCTAAACTTTTGATAGCAGTTCGATTCTGCTCGGGGCTACCAGAGCGGAATCTTTCTTAACTATAGAAAGATTCTGCATTTTTGTTTTGGCTGAAACCCTTGCCAATTGAGCGATTTGAAAGATGACGGAATTGACACCGTTAGTCCGACAACTGTGATTTTCTAAATCGTAGTTAATACCATCCGGAAACATCATTTTTTGAAATATCACCTTATCCTGTAACGTTATGGACGGAGGCTATAACGTTATGAAGTAACTTTATGTTGTTGAGAGCTGTACGCCTAAATTGATTTATATGAACACCAGATCGCAAAGGGTTTCAAACAAAAATTCGCTGTATAAAAGGTTACAGATACAATTTATAAAGCAGTGATTTTAGCCCCCTCCTAATCGTTGAGCCATCCAATAAATAGCTGTACAAACAATTAAAATTGATAGCGGATATACCACTGCTTTTCGATACCATAGCTTTTCACCGAACCAATAAATCAAAAACCCAAATACCAGAATAATGACGGTAATTTGTCCAAATTCAACACCCACATTGAATGAGAGAATAGAAGTAAGAAATGCATTTCGCGGTAAGCCGATTTCGTTGAGTGAACTCGCAAAGCCCATTCCGTGAATTAAACCGAAAACAAAAACCAAGAGAATGCGCCACGGTTTTAACTCGCTGATGAGGATATTTTCAACCGCAACAAACAAAATGGAAAGCGCAATAATTGGCTCCACAATAGCGCTAGGAACTACAATGAGGTTTTTCATGCTGAGAGCTAATGTGATAGAATGAGCCACAGTAAATGCTGTTGCCTGCCATATAATGGTTTTCATTTTCGTGCTTAAAAGACACAAGCCCACTACAAATAAGATATGATCAAAGCCTTCGGGTATGATGTGTTGGAATCCGAGTTTCAAATAAAACAACACCACGTCATTAACAGGTGCAGATTCTAATTGGTAATTGATAGTGTGAGCAGAAACACTGTTACTGAGAAAAAGAAGAATTGCACAAGCAACAAATGCTGTGATTCTTTTTTGTTGCTTATTCATAACTCATAGGTGCTCGATGAACGAAGCATTTAAACTACAGGAACTATCCTTGCGGCTTCAGCCTTCAGTTCTTCACTAATGTTCGGATTTTTTTCGAGCGTTGATTTAATCAACTCCATTGCTTTTGCCACATCTCCGCTTCTTGCATAAATCAATCCCGCACGACAAAGCCGGGTTGGATTCTTTGAATTTGTTTTCAATGCAAGCGACATATATTCCCGTGCATGAGCAAAATCATTTTGCTTGTAATAAACCCAAGCGAGCATTTCATTTACTTCAATGTTAACCGGTCTGCGGTTGTATTCGGTTAACGCATGATTAAGCGCTTTGTCAAAATCGCCTGTCTTTAAATATGCGTATGCCAATTCACGGTCAGCATAATGCCCGTGTGAGTTTTCTTCTTTTCCATCTTTCTCTTTTGATGAAAGCATTTCAATTACCTGTGCAGCAGTGGCTGTTGATTTGTCGTTCTCACCAGCGAGCAAATACAAGTCGGTAAGTTGGTCTTTTATTGAATAATCGTTTACGACCGCATCAGCTTTAAGAAAATAAGAAATCGCTTCGGTGTAATTTTTATTAGCACGTGCAATTCTTCCTAAGCCTGCGTAAGCATAAGCGTAATCAGTACGCTCTTCCAAAGCAATTGCATATTGCAACTTTGCGTTTTGAAGGTCACCAACATTTTCGTACAGCTGCCCGAGATGAACACGCGCCCATTCTGTTCCTTCTTCCCCGGGATAACCAGCACTGACAGCCATCCGCATAGCGTCAATCGCTCCGGCATTATCTCCATAAATTTCGCGGAGGTAAGAAACACGTGAGTAAGAACGGATATCCGGACGAATGGAAATCATCTGGTCGCAGGCGGCTACTGCTGCTTCATAATTTCCCAGTTCAACGTTGGCATCTACCAGCATGCCGTAAACAAAAGCATTGTGAGGATTAAGTTGTTGAATGCGCGTTGCCACTTCCCGTGCTTCGGTAAAATGATGTTGTGATAAGTAAATGGTTCCTTTAAAAACATTGGCCTCAAAATTTGTTGAATCGGTTTTCAGAACTTCCTCTGTCAATTTCATAGCGGCTGCATCGTAGTAAGCATGGTCACCTGTGATGCGCGCCTCCTGAATATAGAGTGATGTCAGTTGGAGTTTAGATTTATTATCAGCAGGATTTTTTTTGATGCGCTCAAAAAGTTCGTCTGCGCTTTTCTTGGCGAGTTTGTATTCTTCGCTGTTGGACTGAATTCCGGTTCTCGGTTTCATAGGAAGAAAAGCTTCTTCCTTCTTTTTATTAATCAAAATAACAAAAGCAGTAACGGAGCCGAAGATGACAAACAGTATGAGGTAGATGATTACTTTTTTCATATCTAAGGGATTGTGAAAGTATTTACGAGGAAAAAGGGGTGCATGGATTCTAATTTGAGAAAATAAAAACGCTCAGGAGGAAAACCTCCGGAGCGTTTGAACAAATTCTCCTGTTGTAAGTGTTGTTGTGTTTATCAGAATCCTAAGCCGATTGCAAATCCGGTAACCGGAGAAGAAAAACTTCCTTTAGGCATCGCTGCACCTGAGGTTGTATTTATTTCATACAGATTAGTTGCACCACTCGAAGTAAGAATGGCATAAGCCGTTCCGGTGGTGCCGCCAATATCAAATCCTGTAGCTGCATCTACGCTCACGCCCAGCGCGCCCTTCTCCACTAAGGTTCCTGCATTAGGCGGATTTTGTTGATACAGTTTATCGGAACCGGCATCAATGGTGAACAACGCGGTGCTGGTGGTGCCTGCAAAATTGTTAGTGTAAGCAGCTGCTGAAATTTCAGGAGTTCCCGGATTCAACATCCCGTCCACTATCGTTACTCCGTCAGCAGGGTTTACACGCAGGTTTTGCCCCGTATTGCTTACTATGCGAATGCGGTCAACTAATGGATTAAAATCAAATCCG
>JAZKEP010000006.1:36388-69584 GCA_040387015.1 Bacteroidota bacterium | reverse complement strand
TATTGATAGTGTATAAACGACTGGTGCTTCCGAGAGCAAACAGTTGCCCATTTAGAGGGCGAAAATCGATACCCAATATAGTTTCACCTGACATTAAGCCAGTAATTGTTTTCGAAACAATCGAAGAAGTGTTTTCTGGATTAAAAATTAAAAGGCTGTTCGCAGCGGTTACGACATAAGCCACAGGCTGTGTGGGAATTGCAATTCCAGAATACATCAAAGTTTTAGTGTACTTAGCAAGCGTGAGCGTGTTTCCTGTGTTAAGGTCAACTGCAAACAAGGTCGCTTTTTTGTTTACTTCAAATAAACCCAACGCTACATCCTGGTTTGCTGAAATATCAAACCCTCCTTCGCCATCTACTTTGATACCGAGGGCGCCCACTTCAACCAAGGTGCCATTGTTAGGCGGAAGTTGCTTGTATAGTTTCTGAGTAGTGACATCAATATCGAACAAAGTAGTGGTAGTTGCTCCTGCCACATTGTTGGTATATGCCACCGCAGAAATCATAGCTCCGGTTACGCCATTAATATCTAAATCGGTTGCAGCCACTGTTCCGGTTTCAGGATTCAGCCGCAGATTTTGTCCGCTGCTTGTTACTACCCGAATGCGGTCAACAGTCGGATTAAAATCGAAACCTGCAATGCTGCCTGTAAGCGCAGGAGAAAATGGTCCGGCACCAATAGCTCTTGCTGTTCCTGTCTCAGGATTTATTACATACAAACGGCTGGTACTGCCTAAACCATATAACTGACCTGTAGCCGGACGAAAATCTATGGAGAGAATTTTTTCATCGCCCTGCAATCCTATTATAGAAACGGAATTTAAAACTGCTTCGGGATTGGAAGTTGAAAATCTGTCAATCTCGATTCCCCCAGCCAGGGCATAGAAAGTCATTTCAGGAACCTCCCAGTTTTTATAAGAATTTCCTGAAGTGTTATTGTAGGAGTTATCCATTAAATCTTCATTTGAAGTAAGCTGCTCTTTCTTGCAAGAAGAAACAAGCAACAGAAGAGCAACCAATGTGCTCAGAGTCGTAATACTATTGTTCGTTTTCATAATCGTGAATTTTTAGTTTAAAAAAAGTGGTTTAAAAAAAGTAATCTGTGTTTATCATTTGGTTCAGCGTTGCGGTTTGTATAAAAGCGCTCCGGAAATTCCCTTTCCGAAGCGCTGTAACAAACAGTATTTTTTTATTCTGATTTTATCACCTTAACGGTTTGTAAAACTTTACCATCGGCCATCAGTGTAACTAAGTAAGTGCCCGGAGTTGCATCACCTGCATTCCATGTTACCTGATAGTTTCCTTCGCTCTTAGTACCATCTTCAAGCGTGCTTATCAATCTGCCGCTTAGGTCATACACATCTAAGCGGATGCGGCTGTCGTTTGCAACATGATATTGGAAGTTTGTTGAAGCTGAGAAAGGATTTGGAAAAGCCTTGGAGTTTATCAGCACTGCTTTAGGAGCAGCTAACCCCATGCCCGAGTTTTCCATCTTTGAAGAAGACGCCATTACCGCTGCACCACCGCATTTACCGGTTCCTTCCCAAGGCAATTGCACATAAGGGAACGAAGCACGGAAAGCAGTATCGTTGTATTCAACACCTGTAGAGTAACCAAGCACATCCAATAAATCCTGTGTTACTGGATTCGGGTCACCTGCTGTGTAATCATCATACCATAAACCAATAGCAGCTAAAACAACTCCGCCTACTGCCTGCAATTCAATTCGTGTAACATCATCTTCCAGTCTTCTTCCGTTAGGGAAACCATCCATGTTAGGAATGAATTGAATGTTTGTATTGCCGTAAGTCGGATCGGTTAATCCTAAAACTGCCGCCCATACTAAACCCAGTGAATTAAACTGTGGGTCGTTGCGCGGGGTTGGAGGCACTGCCATATTGAGGCGAAGCATATCTCCACCGGTCGGCAGAAAATTATTAATGAAAGGTTTTCCCGCTGCCAATGGGTTTCCGCCTTTGCCTGTTGCTAATTGGTAAGGAGGAAAATTAGGAACACCTGTGTAGAAGATAGGAAATAAATCTACCGAGCGCGGTTTACCAGAACCGGGCAATAAAAGGGTACCGAAAATTGCATCGTCAAGTGCAGTACCTGCAACAGCAGGATTTCCTTTCAAACCAAACAAGCCATCTGCACCATTGGTAAAATCAAATCCCTGCAGCGATGCTTTCTGAATGCGAAGCGGAGCGAACGCAGGAACAGCGCCTCCAAACAAATCATCATGCATGTAAAGCGCCAACTCAGGATTATAGAAATACTGATGGTGATTTGGGCTTTCGGTATAAGGTGTAAGGATGTTCCAGTAGTCCTTCTGACCGATTGGAATAACAGCTTCGTTTGTAAGCGGCATTCCCAATCTTGAAATTTGCCTCCACTCACCCGATGTTTCAATAATCGGACTTCCCGCAGTTACATCACTCGCTTTATTAATCACCGTCATTCTCTGGCGGCTGGCTGAAGCCCAAACACCAATTACAAAATCTCCGTCTAAAATATTTGCAGCCTGAGCAACTGTTTTACGGTCTTTCTGTAAAGTAGCAATGGGAACCTGAATAGCGATAGCGCTCACATTGAAGCAGGCTAGTCCATCGCGTGCAGGTCCTGATTGTCTACGGGCATCACCTAAATCGAAAATGCCACCGAGGTCAACAAAGAACGGATCATCCACCGGTCCGGCAAAAACATTTTCTCCGGTAGTTGCGGTATGAATAGAGCTAGTGAAAAGGCTTTCGTAAGAAGCAGCGCCTAATCCAACTCCGCTTTGAATAGAGCGGGGTCCGATGTTATAAGGCGGCACTATTCCGTTTTGAAGAATTGCCTGAAAGCTGCGTCCGCCATCCATGCTTCTCTCCACCAGGTAAGTCATCTTTTGATTTTGTTTCCCCAAACGAATGTTGAAGAAAGTCGTAGGGTCTTCATTGGTTTTGTAAAAAGTAAAACGGTAAACAATATCATCGCCCGTTTTAATTCCTCCGGGAAGATTGCGCATTGTTCCCGCATTGTTATCTACGTGAATTTCGTAGCGCACATGTTCACCGAAACCATAATAGTTAGGTCCTCCGTGAGGTAATTGTCCCGGAGAGTAGTTAGCAATAATCGTAATCATGTTTGGATTGTCAGGACTTCGAAACGCATAGAGGTCCGTGTTATCCGCCAGCGGATCATTAGCAATAAGCGGAGCTTCGCGGTGGCTTGAGCCAAACACCGAAGCGGTCAGAGTTATCATCAGCGCAAGCATTGCTGTGCATCTGATGAAGAGAGTTGTAATTTTTTCCATAGCGATTAATTTTTGATGAAACAATATGTCAGAAATTACGTCACGCATTTCGTTTCGGATTTTTCCAGTTATTTTTTTGAACAAAAAGCATGTATGGATTTTTGGGTAAATCACCAATGAAAAATGTGGTGATAAATATTTCTGAAAATATTTTTTGAAGTGCAGCTTTCTGTTTTTCTGAAATGGAATCAGAAAATCCAACTTACAATTTGAATCGTAATTAAGGAGCAAACTGCATGGATGCTCAAAAAATTACTTGCAATTATTTTTCTTTTTTCTCTCATCAAAACAGTGTCTGGACACGTGGCATCTGTAGAGGGAAAAATTTTGAGTAGCTATAACAATCAGTCGATTTCAGGAGCAACAGTTTCTTTAAAAGGAACAGATTACGTAACAACCACTGATGCAAGCGGAAAGTTTTCTTTTACAGAAATTCCCGCGCGCAACTACACTATTGTTGCAGAAAAAAAAGGCAGCTACACTTTCGAAAAAGAAATTGATTTAAAAACAGAGCAAACACTGCAGCTCAGTTTATTTCTGTATCCCGAGTTAATCAGTTTACCGGATGTAACAGCCACCACACAGCGCAACACACAAGCTGCCTCTTCCGAAATTATCAGCGGAGTTGATTTGGAACTTCGTCCGCGCAACACCGCACAGGATATGTTGCGCTTAGTGCCGGGGCTTTTTATTGCGCAACATGCAGGCGGAGGAAAAGCAGAACAGATTTTTGTTCGCGGTTTCGATTGCGACCACGGAACAGACGTTGCCACTTTTGTAGATGGCATTCCTGTAAACATGCCAAGCCACGGACACGGGCAGGGTTATGCCGATCTGCATTTTCTGATTCCCGAAACGGTGAAGAAGATGGAAGTTTATAAAGGCACTTACAATGCGCAGTACGGAAACTTCGCCACAGGAGCCGCTATTCAGTTCCGCACATTCGATACACTTGAGCGCAATCAGGCTACGGTAGAATTCGGAAGTGTGCCAACCAATCGTGCGTTTTCCTCGAGCCGTGTTTTGCTGATGGCGAATATTCCAACGGGCACTTCAAAAATATCTTCGTATGTGGCGGGAGAATATGCTTACACTCCCGGCTACTTCGAAAACAATCAGCAATTCCATCGCTATAATCTGTTTGGGAAAGTGAAAGCGTATGTCTCTAATTCCACATCGCTTACTTTTTCAGCATCCGGTTTTGGAGGAAGCTGGAACGCATCGGGGCAAATTCCGGAGCGGGCGGTGGATGATGGTTTCATAAAAAGATTCGGAGGTATTGATAACACCGAAGGCGGAACTACACAGCGGCAGAACTTGAATTTGCAGTTGCAGAACTTTCATAACAACCGTCAGTTGGATATGAATATTTTCTTTACGCAGTATCGCTTTAAGCTGTTTTCCAACTTCACTTTTTTTGCTGAAGACAGTTTGAACGGTGACGGCATTGAGCAAAATGACAAACGAAGCGTTCTTGGTTTTAATACCAGCTACGGAACGTATTACATGCTCGGAAAAGTAAAAACCAAAACAACTATCGGACTGGGCTTTCGCACCGATTTTATTGAAAACAGTTTGTGGAATGCCGCTGCCCGCAAACGTTTAGATGCAACTGCACAAGCAAAAATTCACGAGAACGCCATGAACATCTGGGTGAAACAGGATTTTGAATTTGCAAAATGGTTTCATGCAGACATTGCTCTGCGAAACGATTATTTCATTTTTGATGTAGAAGATCAACTGCCAACAGATTCAACCCGTCAGAATTATTCGGCCTACAATTATCAGTTGCTGCCCAACTATAAGTTGAATTTGATTTTTTCTCCCACACAAAATTTACAGCTATTTGTAAACAGCGGCATGGGTTATCACAGTAACGATGCCCGCTCGGTGGTGCAGAATAAAAACAATCACCTGCTGCCACCCGCGTTTAGCAACGAGGTGGGGGCGCAAATAAATATTGCCGACCGTGCTGTAATAAGCGCTGCCTTCTGGACGCTGGAATTAAAAAACGAATTGATATATGTGGGCGATGACGGCAACACCGAAGATAAAGGCAGCAGCCGCAGATATGGTATTGACTTCAGCACGCGGGTGCAGCTATTGAAGTGGTTATATTTTGATGGCGATGTAAATATTGCCCGCAGTGTTTTTACCGATAAGCTGTTCGGGAAAAAACAGACGATAGATTTTTATGTGCCTCTTTCTCCCTTTATTACTAGTACCGGAGGTTTGAGTGTTCGTCATAAAAGCGGATTTAAAGGAAGTGTTCGCTATCGGGTTATGGCAAACCGTCCGGCTAATGAATTAAATTCGGTTGTTGCAAAAGGCTACGGTTTAATGGACGTGATAATTGGCTACGAAAGAAAAAAGATGGAAGTGAAATTGACCGTAGAAAATTTATTGAACAGCCAATGGAACGAGGCGCAGTTTGCCACCGAATCAAGATTAAGAAATGAAGAAGCTCCTATAGAAGAACTGCATTTTACTCCCGGCACTCCGCTGGCTATAAAAGTTGGGTTTAGTTATTTCTTCTAGGGTAGTTTCATTCAGGATGTATCCCGTTTCAGGAAACCTGATGTGTTGTTTGCAGTAGGGCCCACCAAACAGCAAAAACCATACTTTGACTTGCAAATCAGGATTCCCAATTGGAATTTTTTTATATGGAGTTATTTAAAATAAGGGAACTTTTTACTCGCTTCTTGAAAATTACCTAGTTACAACATTTCCCTATTTTACAATTAAATTATGTTTACAGGGAATTAATCAATTAAATATCATCCAAAGGTTCGATAAGTCGACCTTTAAGTCTACTAAAAACAAAACATGAAAAAAGGTCTTCTCTTCCTGGTTGCCGTTATCGTTCTCGGAGCAGTAGGTGCGCTGAGTTTTTTGAAAGGTGTTGACATGGTGCGGGATGGTTTAATCGCCAATTACCCTACTGTAAAATATGTGGTGCAGGGAGCTACTGTTGAATTCTTCGATTCACTTCTGGTGACCACCCTTGTAAAAGCGGATAACGAGGAATTGTTCAGCCTGTTGAAAGGCGATTCAAAATCGGATACACTACAATTTGCTATTCCATATTATGCCCGTTATGGAGTTGATTTATCGGTTCGCAACTTCCGGCTCTTTCGCGATGGACAAACCGTTGAGCTTTGGCTACCTCAATCAAAATTGCTGTATTGCGAGTTACGATTTGAGCGAATGTTTGTAGATGGGAAACTTGCATCCTCTGCGCTAAAGGGAGACAGCTATGCTTTGCTGAAAAATAAACTGTATGAGCATATAGTTCCCTTGCTGGAGAAGAATAAGGCCAACCAAAAAGCGGCAAAGAAGACGGTGGCGAAGGCGGTGATGTTTTATTTTATGCCTTACAAGTTTGATTTAAAACTCTACATCAACAACGAGCAGCAAACTCTTCCAAAGGTGCCCGGTGTGAACCAAACGGTAGACGAGGCGATTAACGAAATGCTGGGTAAGTAATACCTTCTCTTATTTTTTCTTTTCAATAGGTAACCCTATTCCATTTTTTACGTATTGTAAGTTGTGCTGATAGTACATACATATGATACGATGAAAAGGTTTTTCACAGTTATAGCGCTGATGACGGTATCATTTTGTATGATGGCACAGGCTCCACAGTACTTCAATTACCAGGCTGTTGCGCGTGACGCTTCGGGCTCAATGCTCATGAACAGGAATGTTACCTGCAGGTTTGTTATTCGCGATATTTCAGTAACAGGACCTATTGTTTACCAGGAAACACAAGCACTTCAAACCAACCAATTTGGATTGTTTACTGCCCTTATAGGTAAGGGTACTGACGTTCAGGGAAGCTTTTCAGGTATAAACTGGGGAAGCGGCCCCAAATATTTACAGGTAGAATATGACCCGCAGGGGGGCACTAATTATTTGGTAGCACACTCCACTCAAATGGTAAGTGTGCCTTATGCATTGTATGCCGAAACTGCCGGCAATGGCGGAGGCGGCTCAACGGGGCCAACAGGACCTACCGGTTTAAGCGGACTTAACGGAGGAACAGGCGCTACAGGTGCAGCGGGTGCAACGGGTAACACCGGTGCTGATGGAGTTACCGGGGCAACCGGTGCTACAGGAGCAGATGGAATGGGTGGAGGCCCTACAGGTGCAACAGGATCTACAGGTGCTGATGGACTAAACGGTGCTACCGGAGCAACAGGCCCTACCGGATTAAATGGATTAAATGGATTAAACGGATTAAATGGAAGCACCGGACCTACCGGAGCAACGGGTGCCATAGGGGCAACCGGTATAGGAGGCGGAGCAACAGGGCCTACAGGACCTACGGGGCCGGCCGGAACAGCAAACATTTCGGGCACTTTAAATTACATATCTAAGTTTACCCCCAACTCCACAACCATTGGCAACTCCAGCCTGTTCGATAACGGAATAGCGGTTGGTATTCATACAGTGGTTCCGCAAAAAGATTTGCATATACATGGTTCTTCAACCACCGGAATTCAAATTACAAATGATACTACAGGAAAATCTGCCACGGATGGTTTTTTACTATCGATGAATACAGATTCGGGGGAAATGGGTTTGGTTAATCAGGAGAGCCAGGATTTATTTATAAGCACTTCGGGCAACGAAAGAATAAGATTTACTAAGAACGGTTTTGTAGGTATTGGTACTTCTTCACCCCGAAACGATTTGGTTTTAATCAGCCAGACAGGTTTGCCTACCAACATGCAGATAGTATCGGCATTAACCGGACAGGGTGTTACCGATGGTTTGTTTGTGGGGCATGCCGATGTGTTTGGCGCGGCCATGATTATGAATCAGGAAAACCGTTCGCTTGCTTTCGGAACCAATGGGTTGGAAAGAATGAGAATTACCGAAACCGGTAAAGCGGCTATTGGTATGACTAATCCGCTGCGCGAGTTGGTTATTATGAATGGCTTTGATACCGCTTCTTTACAGTTGGTTTCTTCTTTTACTGGCGCGGGAAAAACGGATGGTTTTGTGATAGGACAAACAGACGGAGCAGGCGATGTGCAGTTGATGAATTACGAAAACAAGAATGTAAGGATAGGGACCAGCGCTACTGCACGTTTGCTTATTGCTGCCGATGGAAAAACAGGTTTGAATGTTCTTTCGCCAGCCAATGATTTTGTAGTGAAAAGTGCGGGTGCTTTACCATCAAAAATGCAGGTGGTTTCGGGTGCCACAGGCGAGGGTGCTGCCGATGGTTTAATGATGGGTCATTCTACTGCAGCGGGTGCAGCCTTTATTACCAACTATGAAAATGAACCTCTTTCTTTCGGAACTTCGGCTACTGAAAGAATGCGCATTACCGACCTGGGTAAAATTGGAATAGGGCTGGCATCAGCTTCCCCAGTACATAATATAGATGCTGCCTTTAATACCGATGCTATTTTCCATTTGCTGGGAACGGGCGGGCTTTTCAATCGTTCTATTCTAAGCTTAGATAAAAACAATGCCGGCAACGATCAGGCTGCCATTCAATATAGTTTGAACGATAACCCGCAGTGGTTAGTTGGAACGCTCAACAACAACAATTACCGCGTGTTCAATTTCATTTCAGGCAACGATGCTTTTGTAATTGATTATGCTACCGATAATGTTGGGGTAGGTACTCCTTCGCCTTCGGCTAAGCTGGAAGTGAACGGACAAATAAAGATTACCGGTGGCGGGCCTTCGGCAGGTAAAGTTTTAATTTCCGATGCATCGGGGCTTGCGTCATGGGGCGAGGATAACCCGAAGAAAGGATTCAGCGCTTACAGCGGCAACGGCACTGTAAATATTCCGAACAACACTGAGACAAAAATATTTTTTGACACCGAGAATTTTGATGACGGAGGATATTTCAATGCGGCTTCATCGCAATTTGAAGCGGGTTCGCAGGGCATGTATCACTTTGATGTAAAACTGAACTGGAATTTGTTTTCGCCCAGTGGCGAAGCTACGCTTGCTGTTCGTGTAAACGGTGTTATCACTGAGCAGGTTCGCGCCAAGTTGCAAAACGGCCCGGGGGCAGCGCAACAGGTATTGAACAGTAACCTGGTTTTATATGCAGGCGATGTGGTGGATATAGCCGTTATTCAAAATTCCGGTGCTGTGCAATCGGTTAACCTCAATGCACTTGAAAGTTCGTTCAGCGGATTTAAAGTCTATTAAGCTTCCCGCCATTTTCGTTTTCTTAAATTGAATGCTATAGGTGTGTGGCAAAACAGGCTGTTTACCACATGTGTCAACGTATCTTATAGATCTAAATGGTTGTTTGTCACATCGGTCAACGTATGTATTAGATCTATTTGGTTGTTTGTAAAAGCGGACAACGTATGTATTAGATCTAATTAGTGCGTTGTAAAAACGGTCAGCGTATCTAATGGATCTATAATATACGTTGTACAACCTGGCAACGTATATTATAGATCTAATTGGTTGTTTGTAAAAAGCAGCAACGTATGTATTAGTTCTATTACATACGTTGGAATATTTACCAATGTATGTATTAGCTCTATCTGATACGTTACGGGTTCTTTGGAGAGAGATTTTTACTAAAACCGGGGTATTGTATGTAATATGGAATAGGGAACCGCTTTTCGCGTTTGTAGCTGGCAGCGTATTGAATTAACTCCGGTTCTGTCTTTATAATGAAGATACGGTCGCCAAGAATCACTCCGCTTATTACTCCTCTTATTATATCCTCATATACCCGCTCATAATTCATTTTGTTCCTGCGGGCAAAATTGCGCACCCATTCCAGGTCGTGCAGTGCAACACCCTGGGGTGGCGGGGTTTTGTCAAAGATGTCTTTGATACATAGATAACCATCAACCATTACATACGAGAAATGCTCGGGGGCCGGTGATCTTTTTCTTATCCAATCGTTAATGGTTCGAACTTGAAATTGATGCTGCTGTGCACTCTTTTGTTTAGATACATAGCCGGTGTAGTGGTAGATAGGCATAAGCTAAAAGTTTGATGCATGAAGATAAATCAGAAACTGATTTTTAGAAATGATTAATCTGATTTTTTCGTCTTTATAGCATACCTGTTATCAACTCGTGCCAACCTCATTTTTGTAATATGCTTAAATCATTAGTTTAGAGTTACAAAACTTAAACTCCATGAGCAGAGCTCTACTTTTATTTTTTCTATTCTTTGTTACCGGCATAACGCATAATTCAGTAAACGCTCAAACCCCTGCCTGGCCCGAGTGGGTTTTTCATCATTGGGTATGGGAAGACGAAAGCACCCAGCAAAGTGCCCTCGACCTGATAAACAGTTACAAAGCGCACAACATACCCGTGGGGGCAATTATCATTGATAGCCCATGGGAAACCGGCTACAATACTTTTGAATGGGATACCGCGCTTTACCCCAATGCACAAGCCATGATAGATTCTTTTCATGCCATGGATGTTAGAGTAGTTGTGTGGGCCACCACTGCAATTAATACTGATGTGCCCGCCCTTTGGAACTATGGCGATTCAATGGGCTACTTTATGAAAGCAAACGCAGGTTCGGGTTCGGCCGTAATAAATTGGTGGAAGGGTGATGGAAGTATGATTGATTTTTTTAATCCCGCTGCGGTGACCTGGTGGAAATCGCTTATGGACCATACCCTTGACCTGGGCATTGATGGATGGAAATGTGATGGAACCGATTATTCTGTTTTGCTTGGTAATGCATTGTACTCACCAGGTACCGGAGGAAATGTTACCCGCCTGCAATACTCGCACGCATACTATCGCCTGTTTCACGACTACACCCGTCAGCGCCTTGGCAATGACCGCGTGAACATGTCGCGCCCGGTAGATAATTACGGATACACCTTTATTACCGATCCGAACCTAGTAACCTTTACCCCGCGCGATATTGGCTTTGCCTGCTGGGTGGGCGATCAGGATGCCACTTTTGATGGATTGAAAGCTGCGCTGAATAATATGTACCAATCAGATGTAAACAACTACCTGGTTTTTGGTTCCGACATTGGCGGCTATCGCGATGAATCAGGCATACCTAACGGTAGAACTAAAGAAGTGTTCCTTCGCTGGGCGCAGTTGGGTGCTTTCAGCCCGCTGATGGAAAACGGTGGCGGAGGCGAACATCGTCCGTGGTTATGGGATGCGCAAACCGATAACATCTATAACAAGTTTGTAAGGTTACACCATGCCATGATTCCTTACCTGATGCAGCAAAGCGATTCGTTGTTTACAGCTACTCAATCGCTGATGCAGTTTTCCAATAGCAGCGATTATCGCTTTATGCTTGGCAGCGATGTTTTTGTGGCCCCTGTTTTAAGTTCTTCCAATACTATCAACGTCAGCAGCTTTCCCGGCAGCGGTACTTCATGGGTTTATCTGTTTGATAATACCAAGGTTTATCAAAGTGGTGGCAGCGCCAGTTTAAATATTCCGCTTGGCGAGTATCCTGTTTTTATAAAATCAACATCGCCTTTGCTGGCAACGCTTGATAGTGTAATAAGCAGTGTAACTGGTTTAGAAACAATTAACCCGCAGGAAAATACAGTGGTTCTTTACCCAAATCCCGCAACAAGCGAAGTGATTGTTTCAGGCATAGAGTTTAAGGCTGGTGAAGAATACGAGTTCCGTTTGTTTGATGTGTTAGGAAGGAATTTACTGAATACTCCGATAAGTAACGGCAACGAAAATATTTCTATTGAAGGATTTGAGAATGGAGTTTATTACTACAGTATAGAGACTACTAACCTTTCTACTCAGAAAAAGTTATCGGGTAAGGTGGTTATTCAGAAATAGATCTGTTATTCAAACAGGTGGCTGAAGAGCCCATCTCTCAACTTCGGCTCAAACCATGTTGATTTGGGAGGCATAACACTTCCGCTATCCGCAATATCCATTAGCTGTTTCAGCGAAACAGGAAAGAGTGCAAAGGCAACTGCCATTTCTCCGCTGTCAACTCTGCGTTCCAATTCTTTTAACCCGCGAATACCGCCAACAAAGTCAATTCGCTTATCGGTACGCGGATCTTTAATGCCGAGCAAGGGCGATAAAACATTATCCTGAAGAATAGTGATATCCAAGATGCCGATAGGGTCGGCTTTTACTAGGTCTTTGTTTGCTTCCAGCTGATACCACTTGCCGGAAAGATACATGGCAAACTGATGTAGTTGCGAAGGCTTTGCTGTTTCTGAATCCAGATTTGAACTTTGAACTTTGAACTTTGAACTTACTTGTTTCAAAAACTCATCTTCACTTAAACCATTCAAATCTTTAACTACCCGGTTATAATCCATTATCTGAAGTTGGTCATCGGGAAACAAAACGGACAGGAAGAAATTGTATTCTTCATTGCCGGTGTGAGTAGGATTCTGCTCACGCATCTTTAATCCAACCTTGGCAGCAGAAGCAGTGCGGTGATGGCCGTCAGCGATATAAGTAAAAGGGATCTCCTCTTTAAACAGGTAAACAAGCTTTTCAATAGTATCGCCATCATTCACTACCCATACCGCATGTTTAACCCCGTCTTTGGTCAGAAAATTATATACGGGCTCCTGCTTTTCGCATATCTCATCTACAATTTCATCTACGGATACATTTTTGGGATAGGTCAGGAAAATAGGTCCTACATGAGCCTGTATTGTTTCCATGTGATGGATACGGTCTTCCTCTTTTTCCGGTCGGGTAAGTTCATGCTTCTTAATTATGTTATTGAAATAATCTTCCACACTCGAACAGGCTACTAAACCCGTCTGTCTGCGACCTTCCATAATCTGCTCATATATATATAGGAACGGATAGGCATCCTGGAAAAGTACTCCGTCATTCATCATTTTATAGAAATTGTCACGGGCCCTTTCGTATACTTCGGTGGAATGCTCATCGGTTCCTTCGGGAAAGTTTATTTCCGCACGGCTTACATGCAAAAATGAATGGGGGTTGCCGTCAGCCATTTGTATGGCTTCAGCAGTATTCATTACATCATAAGGAAGCGAAGCCACATACATGGCTGATTTAGGATCAGGCCTAACGCCTTCAAAGGGTTTAATAATTGCCATAGAAAATTTAAGGGGGTGAAATTAGAAGATTTGTTCTTCGTCCATAAACAAATGTGCAGCAATTGAATCAGCGAATAGCTTTCCTTCATCGGTGAGCTTTAGAATGCCTTCCTCTAAAGTGTAATGTAATGAATCAACTGTTTTAAGGTTCTCTTGAATTAAATCCGAAATCTCCAATCTGAAATCCGCAATCTTCAAACCCCACTGCGTACGAAGGGAAGTCATGATTCTTTCATTTACTTTTTGTGTTTCGGTCAGTAACTCCTCTTCAAAAGGAAGCTTCCCTTCACCAATGGAGTTGATATAAGAAATATTGTTCGCCACATTCCATCTCCGCGAGCTACCATTAAACGAATGGGCTGAGGGGCCAAGGCCCAGATATTTTTTACCGAACCAATAATTAGAATTATGAATGGCATACTTGCCGGGCTTTGCGAAGTTCGAAATCTCATACTGCTCATAACCAGCCTTCTTCATTTCATGCATCAATATTTTTAGCTGCCCGGCCGATTGTTCTTCATCAACCGGCTTCGATTCGCCCTTTTTTATTTTTCTTTCCAGGGAAGTTTTTGATTCAACTGTCAGGGCGTAAGACGAAATATGCGGGATATTGAGAGCGAAGGCAGTTTCCAGGTTTTTCATCCAGTTATTATTATTCATGGTGGGCGTTCCATAAATTAAATCAATGGTTATATTGTCGAAACCGGCATTCTGCACTCTTCTAATAGATGATAGTGCTTCCCCGGAATTATGCGCACGGTTCATGTATTTTAAATCTTCATCGAAGAATGACTGCACACCGATGGAGAAACGGTTTATCCCTAAGGTTCCCAATTTCCTGATGTATCCATCATCCTTTAAATCATCAGGGTTAGCTTCAAAAGTAAATTCTTTCAACCGGCTCAGATTATAGTTCTTGTGCAACTTTTCAATGATCAACTGTAAATCATCAAACGTTAACAACGAAGGTGTTCCACCTCCAAAGTAGATGGTTTCCGGTTTTTCACCTGCCAGATACTCCTTACTCAACTCAATTTCCCTTAGCAACGCGTTCACAAATTTTTCTTTATTCGTAAGCGAAGTTCTGAAATAGAAATTACAGTAATGGCAAGCCTGCTTGCAGAAAGGAATATGAATATAGATACCCGCCATGACGATTAAACGCGAATGTAAAATTTGGGAAGTGTATTCGCGTTATCTTAGCCAACTCAAAATGCGACTGTTTCTAACCTTCTGCCTTTTCCTTTTCCTTCAGTTTAGCTTTGGGCAAACCAATTACTCCCTGCAAGTAATAAGCTCTGATAAGCCAAAGGAATTCTTTGCAAAGAAATTTTCTTATAGAAATCAATTCAAAGATTCACTTCAACCTGCAAAGGAAGGTAAAGAGTTGTTTGAAAAGCTTAGGATATCTGGCTATTTGGCCGCTTCTATTGATAGTACAGTCATTGATAGTACAACTATGCGCTTACATATATATGTAGGCGACAAATTTGACAACATCATTTTAAGAAACGGCAATCTGGAAGCTGCGCTTTTAAGCAATGCCGGGGTAAGGCATCAGTTAACGAGCGGCAAAAAGATTTCAATCGCAGATGTTGAGGTAGTAAAGTCGAAGATAATCCGCGAATGCGAAAATTCCGGATATCCATTTGCAAGTGTAGTGTTAGACAGCTTTGAGTCAATAAGTAATTTGTTTTCAGCTAGAGTATTTCTGCAAAAAAATGATCTTATACAATTTGACTCTATCCAAATCATAGGAAAGACCAAAGTAAAGAGAGCATTTCTCAAAAACTATCTGGGCATAAAACTCAACAAACCTTACAACGAAACCACCGTGAAGCGAATTACTCAGCGGCTAAATGAGTTGCAGTTTGTGGAGGCTATTCAACCAAGCACTGTTGAATTCAGTAATGGTAAGGCAAAAGTCAATTTATATTTAAAAGACCGCAAGGCGAGCCAGTTTGATTTGCTTCTTGGCCTGTTACCTGGAAGCTCAGGAAAGAAACTCTTGATAACGGGCGAAGCACGAATCTATCTTATAAGTCCTTTTGGAATGGGGGAAGAGTTCTATTTACAGTGGAAGAAGCTTCAGCCAAAAACGCAACAACTTGAGGTAAGGGTATCTTATCCGTATTTAATTGGATTACCTATTGGAATCAGCGCACGCTTTGAGCTTTATAAGCGCGACACTTCCTATCTTGATTTAGACGGGGACTATGGAATTCAATATCAGATCATTGGTAGTAATTACCTTAAAGCTTCTTTGCGGCAGCACAACACCATTGTTACAAACGTTGATACGGCATATATCCTCCAAACGCGTTCACTCCCTAAGAACCTGGATGTAAGCACCAACGAATTTGCTCTTGAATACTTTCTGCAAAAATTAAATTATAGGTTTAATCCCATTTCAGGGTATGTTCTGAAAGTTGGAGGCTCAGCTGGGGTAAAAAAAATTAAGAAGAATAACAATATCACCGGATTATATGATGAATTGCGAAATGAGAACTTCGGTTATCTCTATGACACCCTTCCATTAAGCACCTTTCAGTTCAGAATAGCGCTTTCAATCGAGAAGTACTGGAAACTGGCTTCAAGACATACAATTAAAACTTCCTTTGATGGGAAATATTTTTACAACCGCAACATACTGGATAATGATAAATACAGAATCGGAGGGGTAAATTCCTTGCGGGGATTTGATGACCAATCTATCTTCACACCCTATTATGCAATGGCCAACCTTGAATACCGGTTTCTCCTTTCGAAGAATTCTTACTTTAGTGCTTTCTTCAATTCGGCAGTAGTGGAAGATTTACGTGTGGGAAAAGGTCCTGTTGATTTTCCCTTCGGCTTTGGTGTAGGAGCTGCTATTGAAACTAAAGCAGGAATTTTTGGAATCACGTATGCAATAGGCAAACAATTAGACAATAAAATCACTTTCAATTCAGGAAAGATTCATTTTGGATACGTAAATTATTTTTAGTTGACAAGAAGACTTCTATTCATTTTACCTTTATTTCTTTTTATTGTTAGTAGCGCTTCGCCACAGACAACAGACACATCCTCGGTTTTAGGTAGTTCAGATACTGCCTCATTAGTACAAAGCACTTACGTTGATTCAATCGAGATGCAAAAATATTTAGCTATTGACAGTTATAGGTCTTTTTTGCTGACTGGGGGGCAAAATCTTGAATACGATGTTCAGCAACTACATCTGAATAAAAGGGATATGTCTGTATTTCTATTACTGATGTTAATGCTTTGTATACTGACCTACGTTAAAGTAGCATTCAGCAAAGACATAGAAGAGCTATTTCAATCTTTTGCTAACTCAGGCATCTCGCAACAGATTTTTAGGACACAATCAGGCGAAACTTCTGTTTCATCTTTTCTTCTGCATGTGAATTTTATTGTTGCATTAAGCATATATGTGCAAATTATTTTGGCTAATCATTTTCAGCAAATGCCATTTAAAAATTTTTCTTCTGTGATGGTGCTGATTTTTTTATTCACATTTTTTTACATTACAAAGATATTGGTAATTAAATTTATAGGCGCTGTGTTTGAGTTAAATGAAGAGTGTGGTGAATATATATATCATTTTTCAATTGTGTGTAAAATGATAGGTTTGGCGCTGATTCCAGCGTTATTTTTTTTTCATGCGACACAAGAAAAATTTTTCAAACTCTTTTTTATCACCACGATTTTAATTTCAATTGTTTTTGTTTTTGTTTTTGTTTGGAGAGGTTTATCCACAGGGTACAAGTTGTTGTACAGAAGCATGTATCATTTTTTTATTTACGTTTGTGTTGTGGAGATATCAACAATATTTCTACTGTTTAAATTGTTAACTAAAACAATTACCTAACCATGGCAACAAAAAAGAAAGCCGCAAAAAAAGCAGCTAAGAAGCCTGCTAAGAAGAAAGCCGCAAAAAAAAAATAAGTAAGCGGGCATCTTCGAAAAAGTCTGTACCAAGAAAAGCTTCTTCTATGAAGAAGTTGATCAAAGGCAGCAAAACATCCAACAGTAGCAGCACTCTTCTGAAAAAGGCTGATGTGATATCACCTGACAAGAGTGCTGCTTCTTTTTTGCCCAAGCCAGTGGTTGTAAAGCCACAAATTATTATCCCCCATCGTTTGGAAAGAAATTATGCAGATTTAATTTCCAAAGAACCCAAGACACGGATCAAGAATATTTTAGTTGCACAACCTCAGCCCGAGGGACCTAAGTCTCCATATTTTGATTTGGCAGCAAAACACAAATTGAAATTCACATTCTTCCCTTTTGTACGCGTTGAAGGAATTCCAGGCAAGGAATTTAGGAAACAGCGGCTAACTCTAAATGATTTTAGCGGAATCGTATTTACAAGTCGGAATTCTATTGATCATTTTTTTCGAATTTGTGATGAGTTGCGAGTAAAAATGAGTCAGGAAACGAAATTTTTCTGTACTTCCGAAGCTATTGCCCTCTATCTTCAAAAATATACGCAATACAGAAAACGTAAAGTTTTTTTTGGTGATATGAATAATAACAAGGAATTACGCATGCTTCTCATAAAGCATAAAGACGCCACGCGCTTTTTATATATATGTGCGGAGGCCAGGAAAGATGAAATTCCAGCTTTTATGCAGGCTAATGGTTTTAATTACGCAGAAGCAGTGATGTATAAAACGGTTCCAGTTGAACTTAAAACACTGGATCCACATCAATTTGATATGTTAATCTTTTTTAGTCCGAGTGGAGTTCATTCCTTATTTCACAGTTATCAAAGATTCAAACAAGAAAAATTGAAAATTGCAGCATATGGAAAGACCACATCTGATGCTGTGCTTGATAAAGGACTGAAGTTGCATTTAATGGCCCCTCTGAATCATTCCCCGACAATTGTAGTTGCGCTTGATTCCTATATTAAGGAGGTAGCTAAATAAGGTAGACGTTTTTGTTTAGGATGAAAGAATAATTTCGTAATTGTAACTAAAGAATTATTTTCATCTAAATATTTATGATTAGGTTTTTCTGTTTTCTATTTCTATTCATTTTCGTTGGAAATGCTCGTGCGCAACCTGAACCTCAATTTACCCAATACATGTACAACAAGTACCTTTCTAACCCGGCATATGCTGGTAGCGAGGATGTATTGGAGGTTGCCCTTCTTCATCGTAGTCAATATTTAGAGTTAAGCAATCGGTTTATTTCGTCTCAAGGGTTTAATTTTAATATACCCGTATATGCAATAAGTTCTGGAGTTGGTCTTACTGCAATAAATGATTTGATAGGGTTTCAAAGGGCAACATATGTTTCAGTGAATTATGACTATCGGAAAAAATTCCGGTGGGGCAAATTGGGAATTGGGATTGGTGTAGGCTTTGTACAAACATCTATCGATGGGTCACAGCTCAGAACTCCCGAAGGAAGTTATAATGGCGGATTGAATCATAACGATGATTTTCTTCCATTAAGTCTACAGCAAGGAGTTGCCCCTGATTTTGCTTTAGGTATTTACTTTAACAGTGAAAGATATTTTGCTGGAGCGGCTGTTAATCACGTTGCACTATCATCAGCACGGATAAATTCTACTGGTGGAATCACGAAACTTAATTTTCCACCTAATCTTTTATTTAGCGGGGGGTATGATTTTATTGTGTCAAGAAAATTTCGAATTATGCCTTCCGCTTTTATAAAAACAGATATCAAGAAAATTCAGTTTGATATCAGTGGTACACTTACTATTATTGACAATATACTAACTGGAATTTCGTTTAGAGGGTATACTAAAAATATGATTGATGCGTTGGCTCTTATTTTGGGTGTTCGATATAAGGGGTTTCAAGCGGTATATTCATATGATGCAAATGTTTCTTACTTGACAAAATTCAATACGGGGACGCACGAAATCAGTATAAGTTATCGATACCCATTAATAAAAAGAGAAAGCAGAGGTTATTTTTACTACAATCCTAGGTTTAACTGAAACGTAGAGCCGATTGAAACAAAATCTAGTCGAAGAACGTAATTAACAAACGAGAGAAGGATTTTTTTTGGTTTTTTTTTTTGAAATCAAAAACTAATTATATTTACGCTTTTAGAAAACAGGGGAAAACTATCAAAATCATCAACATGAAAAATTTACAAGGTCTTCTTAGCAAAGCATCTATTGTGCTTTTGCTTTTTGTTGTTGGCTGTAAAGGAGGATATAACGGGCAGCTACTCGGAGAACTCGAGAGGCCTACTTGGAATCCAATTACACCTTATGGAATGGTATTCATACCATCAGGAGTATTACACATTGGTCCTAGCGATCAAGATGTTAATGCTTCAATGCAGGCACGTGCGAAACAGGTTTCCATTGTAGCCTTTTATATGGATGAAACGGAAATTACTAATAACGAGTACCGTCAGTTTATTAATTTCGTTAGAGATTCAGTTGCTCATTCACTTTTAGAGCATACTATCGACAATGAAGATGGTAAGACCCAACTTGATTGGAATCAAAAGGTTGAGTGGAGCGGAAAAGAAAAAAATGAGCAGCTAGAGGAAATTTTTCTCCCGGAAGATGAAAGAATATGGGGAAAGAAAGAATTGGATCTCCGTAAACTAAAGTATGATTACGAATGGTTTGATTACAAAGCAGCTTCACTAACTAAAAACAGAGGTAAGGCAAGAACCAGTTTCATTCATAAGGAATCTTGCGATGTGTATCCAGATACTTTGGTATGGGTTAGAGATTTTTCGTATTCATACAACGAGCCAATGACCCGTAATTATTTTCACCATCCAGCATTTGACGATTACCCTGTTGTGGGTGTAACATGGCCACAAGCAAACGCGTTTTGTTATTGGAGAACGAGATTATGGGAGGATTATAGAACACCGCGGGGTGAGCCATTAATGGATATATTCAGGTTGCCTGCAGAGCATGAATGGGAGTATGCTGCGAGAGGCGGTAAAAAGCTCGCTCCATATCCTTGGGGAGGTCCTTACGTGAGAAACTCAAAGGGTTGTATATTGGCTAACTTTAAGCCTGGTAGAGGTAATTATCCTGAAGATGGAGGATTTTATACAGTTCGTACGGATGCCTATTGGCCGAATGATTACGGGCTTTATTGTATGGCAGGTAATGTATCGGAATGGACATCATCAGCTTTTTTTGAGAATTCTTATTCTTTCATACATGATCTTAATCCTGATATTAGGTATGATGCAGAAAAGTCTGAGCCCGAAGCAATGAAGCGCAAGGTTATCAGAGGTGGTTCTTGGAAAGATATAGGCTACTATATTGAAACAGGAACCCGCCATTGGGAATATGCTGATTCGGCAAAATCTTATGTCGGTTTCAGATGCATTACTACTTTCCTAGGAAGAGATATTATGGACAACTAATTTGAGTTGTAGAGTATTATTTCAATCATTACAATTTCTTTCACTTAAAGGCAAATATTCACTTTTTAATAACCCTAAATCTAAAAACTAAACGAACTATGGCAGCGAAACAGCATCCATTAATGACACAAAAGGCAAGAACCTATCTAAATTATGCATACTCTTGGGGAGCAGCTGTGGTTATTGCAGGAGCACTTTTCAAAATTATGCACTGGCAAGGCGCTAATATTATGCTTATTGCCGGTATGAGTACAGAAGTAATTATTTTCTTTATTTCGGGTTTAGAGCCTCAATTTGCATATCATAAAGAATATGAGTGGGAGAGAGTTTATCCTGAGTTGGCAGATGAGGGACCGGTGCACAAAGGTGGTAAGCCATTGACGCAACAATTAGATAAAATGCTTACAGATGCAAAAGTTGGACCTGATTTAATTAATAGTTTGGGTAAAGGCTTTACATCTCTCGGTGAAAGTGTCAGCAAATTAAACGATCTTACAGATGCTACAGTTGCTGCTAATGATTTTTCCAAGAACGCAAAAAGTGCAGCAGGGCAAATCAATTCTTTTGCACAAGCAGCGGCTACAGCCACCTCAGCTGTTAATTCAATTGGAGCAGGCGCTGAACATACAAAGGTCTACCATGAACAAGTTCAGAGCATGGTGAAAAACCTTTCTCAATTAAATGCCATTTATGAACTTGAACTCCAAGATTCGAATAACCACTTAAAGGCAATGAATAAATTCTTCGGAAATCTGAATTCAGCAGCACAAGCACTCTCAGAAACAGCTACAGATGCTACTAAGTACAAGGATAACTTAGCATTGTTGAATAAGAATTTGACTTCTTTAAACTCAGTATACGGCAACATGCTTTCAGCCATGAAGACAGTTTAGTTTGAAGTAGAAGAAATAATGGTTTAACCCTAAAACGAAAACATAAAATGGCAGGAGGTGTATTAACCCCAAGGCAGAAAATGATCAACATGATGTACCTCGTGTTGACGGCACTATTGGCGCTAAACGTATCACAGGAAGTATTGAACGCATTCCATTTGGTAAATGAGGGACTACAAACCTCAAACGGTTCATTAGGCGAAAAGAATCAAGGTATTTATCAGGCATTTGATAAACAGTTAGATCAAGATAAGAATAAGGCACAGCAGTATTACGACAAGGCGCAGAAAGCAAAAAAGGTAACTAATGAATTGTTTAAACTGCTTGAAACTTACAAGAAGGATATTGTTACTCAGGCGAAAGGCATAGATCCAGAAACCGATGATATTGTCGAGCGTGATAACGTGGACATTGCTACACGTATGTTTGTTGAGGATGGTGCTGGTGTAAAAAGAGGAAGAGCACTTCAACAGAAAATATTAGACACACGTAAAGAGTTAATAAATTTGGTTGATGAAAAGGATAAGGCAAACTTTAGACTTTCCCTGGATGCACCTGTGCCCAAGAAAAAGGGAGAAGAAGGCGCAAAATGGGAGTATCTAACATTCAGCCATGTTCCAGCTACGGCTGCTGTTACAATCCTATCTAAATTTCAGAATGACGTAGTAAGTTCAGAGGGAGCGGTAATTGAATATTTGATTAAGAAGATAGGTGAGACAGATTTTAAATTTGATGCGCTTGCGGCAAAAATCATAGCCCCTTCAAGCTATATTATGCAAGGGCAGTCTTATAAGGCCGACATATTTCTTGCAGCGTTTAACTCTACCCAGCAGCCAGAGGTGTTCCCAGGTTCTTTAGCTGGTTTTAAACGCAATCCCGATGGCACCTACGATAAGTTGGATTCACCGAATCCTCTTCCTTCAGGATACAGCGAAAGCGGTGTTTTGAAAACTGAAGGTGGAATGGCAAAACTTGAGCAGGGCGGAGGTTCTGTAGGAGAAAGAAAATATGGAGGTATTATTCGAGTGAAAAATCCAACTGGAGGATTTACTTTTTATCCGTTTGAAGGAGCTTATCAAGTGGCGGCAAAGGCTGTGGTTGTCTCTCCCATTAAAATGAATGTTCTCTACATAGGGGTTGATAACCCAATGAAAATTTCAGTTCCAGGCGTAGGACAAAATGATGTTTCTGCTTCACTTCAGGGTGCTGGAACATTGGCTAAGAACTCCGATGGCACATATACAGCCAAAGTGACTTCGGTAGGGAAATGTCAGGTGGCAGTATCTGCCAAAATTGAGGGCAAGGTGCAGGCCATGGGTTCAGAGGAATTCCGGATTAAGCGTATTCCTGATCCTGTCCCTACATTAGGTGGTAAACTGAGAGGTGGTAACACACAACCTGGTGCTATTAAAGCCCAGAGTGGGGTAGTTGCTCTCTTGGAGAATTTCGATTTTGAAGCCCGATTTAACGTGCAAAGTTTTCAAATGGTTTATTCTTCGAAAGGCGAAATATTCAAAGCAGAAGCAACGGGACCCTTGTTTAATGCTAATATGAAATCTTTCCTTGACAGAGCAAAGCCAAAGGATATCATTTTCATTGATGAAATTAAAGTAAGAGGCCCTGACAACCAACCTAGAAAATTAGGTCAGATTGCCTTTACAATTATCTAAAAAACACAAGATTATGTTTAAGACTGCAAAATTTGTATTTGCCATATCTCTTTTGCTATTCTCAGGGGCAATATTTGCTCAGGAACCTTTGGACGGAGCATGGGTAAAGACTACTACCAAAGAGAAAGAGGTTATTCCATATGATTATATCCGTGAGGCGGACGTTTTTTGGGCAAAACGAATTTGGAGAATTGTTGACGTGCGCGAAAAAATGAACCTCCCTTTCAAGTATCCACAGCAGTCGTTGGCAGAGATTGTTCATACTGCTGCGAAAAACGGTGAGTTAACTGTATATGATAACAATACCGCTAATGGGGATCAGTTTAAACAGGTATTAAGTGTGGAAGATGCAAAGAAACTAGGCGAACGCACTGATACAGTAATGCAGATTAACCCGATAACACTAGAAGAAGAAAGTGTTATACAAAGCACTGAGTTTGATCCAGGGAAAGTTGTTAAGTATAAGCTAAAGGAAGATTGGTTCTTTGATGAAGAAACTTCAACTCAAATGTGTCGTATAATAGGAATAGCTCCGGTTATGGAAGACTTTGATATGTCAGGTAACTATCGTGGTGATATGACCATGTATTGGGTATACTATCCGGATTTGAGACCTATTCTGGCTAAGTACGAAGTTTTCAACCCTAAAAATGATGCTGTTAGATTGAGTTGGGAAGACCTGTTCGAAGCCCGTATTTTCGAAAGCTATATATACAAGGAAAGCAACGTTTATGATAGAAACATAATAGAGTATGCAACGGGAATGGATGCTTTGCTTGAAAGTGACGTCATTAAACAAAGAATGTTTGAGAATGAGCATGATCTCTGGAATTATTAGAATTGTTAGTTCTCTAGAGAGATTAGATTAAAATGCAAACGCTCCGAAATTTTTTTGGAGCGTTTGCATTTTAAGGGAATGGTGTTATTGCAAGATGAAGGCCCCTGCATATTTAGAACTAAATTTCCTTCCCAAATAATTCTTTCCTCCAACTTTATTTCTTTTAGAGTTTCTAAGCTATGTTCTTTCGAAATTTATAGAAATGAATTTTCGTTTGGATGATTAATTGTTTTAACTCAAAAAACCTTCATTTATTACAAACGTTCTATTATCACCATGCGAGAAATGATCAATAATGTCAACGACCGGAAAGACGCGCGGTATGGGAACAGCTAATGTTTAGATTGCAGCTATTGTTTTTATTTCGTATAAACAATTTGCTTAAAAGAATGTTTGATATGTTTATTTTCAAGTCTTAAAATAAAACAATATGGAAAGCAACAATACTAATGGAGAAAGCAAGTGCCCCTTTCATGGCGGGGCTGTGAAAAAAAGCGCTGGCGGTGGTACAAGAAATCAAGACTGGTGGCCCAACCAGTTGAAGTTATACATTCTCCGACAACATTCTTCCCTTTCCAATCCAATGGGCAAATCATTTAACTATGCCAAAGAATTTAAGTCTCTTGATCTGAATTCTGTGAAGAAAGACATCTTTGATTTGATGACTACATCGCAGGACTGGTGGCCCGCTGACTATGGTCATTATGGGCCGTTCTTCATTCGCATGGCATGGCACAGTGCCGGTACTTACCGCATTGCCGATGGCCGTGGTGGCGCAGGCTCTGGAACCCAGCGGTTTGCTCCACTCAATAGTTGGCCCGACAATGCGAACCTCGATAAGGCTCGTTTGCTGCTATGGCCCGTTAAACAAAAATATGGTAAGAAAATTTCATGGGCCGACCTGATGATTCTTGCTGGTAACTGTGCACTTGAGTCTATGGGTTTTAAAACATTCGGGTTCGGTGGTGGACGTGAAGATGTGTGGGAACCGGAAGAAGAAATTTACTGGGGTTCCGAAGGAAAGTGGTTGGATGACAAACGTTATTCGGGTGATCGTGATCTCGAAAATCCGCTTGCCGCTGTTCAGATGGGCCTCATCTATGTCAATCCGCAAGGTCCTAACGGAAATCCTGATCCGCTGGCAGCCGCCCGCGATATTCGCGAAACCTTTGGCCGCATGGCAATGAATGATGAAGAAACCGTTGCCCTTATTGCTGGTGGGCACACCTTTGGTAAAACGCATGGTATGGCTGATGCCGAAAAATATGTGGGCGTGGAACCAGCCGGTGCGGGAATTGAAGAACAAGGCCGGGGTTGGAAAAATACTTTCCAAACCGGACATGGAGTTAATACGCATACCAGCGGTTTGGAGGGAGCCTGGACTACTACACCCACCAAGTGGAGCAACAACTACTTTGAGAACCTGTTTGGTTACGAATGGGAGTTGACAAAGAGCCCTGCCGGTGCGCATCAGTGGAAACCAAAAGGGGATGCCGGTGCAGGTTTAGTGCCCGATGCACACGATCCCACAAAGAAACACGCTCCGTTTATGCTCACAACGGATCTCTCGCTGAGAGTAGATCCTGCCTACGAAAAAATTTCAAGACGCTTCTTCGAAAATCCGGAAGAGTTTGCGGATGCATTTGCCCGCGCTTGGTTCAAACTAACACATCGCGACATGGGTCCCGTTGGCCTCTATCTGGGGCCGGAAGTGCCTAAAGAAGTGCTGATTTGGCAAGACCCTATACCGGCTGTTACCTATAAACCGGTGGATGAAAAGAATATCGCTCCGTTAAAGAGTAAAATACTTGCTTCAGGTTTGAGCGTATCTCAATTGGTATCTGCTGCATGGGCTTCGGCTTCAACATTCCGTGGTTCTGACAAGCGTGGTGGCGCCAACGGTGCACGCATTCGCCTGGCACCACAGAAAGATTGGGAGGTGAACAATCCAACTCAACTGGCTAATGTGCTAAAAACTCTGGAGGGGATTCAAAATGAATTCAACAAAGAGCAATCGGGTAAGCAGGTTTCGCTTGCCGACTTAATTGTTCTGGGTGGATGTGCTGCTATTGAGAAAGCCGCTAAGGATGCCGGTTTTGATGTGAAGGTACCCTTCACTCCCGGCCGAGCCGATGCCTCACAGGAACAAACCGATATAGATTCGTTTGCTGTGCTGGAGCCGGGTGCTGATGGGTTCCGGAATTATTTTAAGCCTAAACATATAGCCCCGGCTGAAGAGATGTTAGTTGATAGAGCACAACTTTTAACTTTGACTGCGCCTGAAATGACAGTGCTTGTTGGCGGTATGCGGGTTCTTAATACGAACTTTAATTTGTCTAAACAGGGTGTATTTACAAGGACCCCCGAAGTACTTACCAACGACTTTTTTGTGAACCTGCTTGATTTGAATACTACATGGAAGGCCACTGATGAGTCTCAAAATGTATTTGAGGGCCGCGACCGTAAGACAGGTGAAGTGAAGTGGACAGCTACCCGGGTTGATCTTATTTTTGGTTCTAACTCAGAACTTAGAGCTTATGCTGAAGTTTATGGATGTGCCGATTCAAAAGAAAAATTTGTAAACGATTTTGTAGCAGCATGGAATAAGGTGATGAATCTTGACCGCTTTGAACAAGCCTGATTAAAGAGCGATAGTTCATAATATCATGAGGTGGTCTGTTTACAGACGACCTTTTTGTTTGTGTATTTTTACTGACCAAGCCATTCCCGATTGATTGAAAAGGGGATATAAACTTCCACCTCTTCAACACCACTATAAATCCACGGAGGCATAAAGTTCAAGGCTTCCAATATTTTAAAATCCAAAAGTTTTTTTGACAGTTCAGTGTGCTCAATCTTTTGAAGCTTAGAATCGGGATTCGTTTTAATGATAAACGGATACATTAGTACATCATAACTCATACGTGTATCAATAGTTTCTACAATTACAGTAGTTTTATTTTCTACGGATGTAACAAATTTGGCCTTATACTTATATTCTGCATGAGTATCCCAATACTCCAAAGGCACTTCCATTAAATCAATAAACATATTGCCTGCAAGATAGGAGCCGCCAAGCGGTAGTGTTCGGTTACCTTTGGCGCGCGTGGGAAGCGATAGAATATAGTACTCGCCCGTGTTATCGTTTTGAATTATATTCTCATCGCGGTGAAGGTCAAATCGTTTCTCAACGGGATATTTTTTAAACAAATAATCATATTGCAGAACCGGCCCTCTTCCCTTGTCGTCATTCATCGACCAAACATTTATTGGTTTACCTGAATCAAATTCACCTTCCATAAATACCTTACCGTTGGAAGTGAAATATTTCCATCGTCCTGTTTTTTCACCGTTGGTGAAAAAGGCGATCAGTTTTGGATTGCCGTCCGCATAAAACAATTCGCTCCTACCATGCAACTGGCCCTCTACATAATTTATCTTGCGGATAGGGTTTCCTTTTTTACTATGACTGATCCATGCTCCTTCTTTTTTACCATTTTTGAATAGACCTGTTTCTATAGTTTTACCATTACAAGTCCTTTCGAATTTTCCATCGGGCACAGGGGTTATCTGGTCAATGCGGTCAACACATTTACAGTGATCCATTTTTTCGACAATTTGCCCGGAACAAAAAGAAAAAGTGAATGTTACAATAAGCGCTATGAATAGTCTTTCCATGTTTTTATTTTTAAAATGGCTCTAACGGAAGGGCGCGAATTTACTATCCACCTTTACATAAGCAAAATTTTAATCCGGCTCGGGCTTTCCGATTCTGTTATCGCCAAGCGTATTAATTTTCCGTTACCAACTCACAGAACCATGTAACAAGCTTGTGCAACTCTGTTACAATGTAATTAGCCGCCTTTGCAAGTTTGCGCAACTCTTGTGCAAGGTTGCAAGACATCTTTGCCGGATTGCAGGGCTAGCTTTTGGTCAGAACAGCACCTGTAGTGATTACCTAAGTAGATTTGCAGGGGTTAGTGAAAACTGAGAGCGGGAAATTGCCGCTTAATGAAAAACAGGAATCCGCTAATCTTAAGGTGAAGGCATCTCTGGTTTAAAATAATCGCTTAGGATTTGTGCTTTGCTTTTTCCGATCATTTCAGTCAGTTCTTCAAAAGGCACTTGCTTCAGTTTTTTCACCGACTTATATTTTTTAAGAAGAAGCTCAAAAGTTTTTTCGCCAATGCCTTTTATCTGAATCAATTCAGAGTTGAGGGAAGCGTTGCTTCTACGTTGTCGGTGGTGGGTAATACCAAAGCGGTGTGCTTCATCGCGCATACGTTGTATAAGTTTGAGTGATTCGGATTTCTTGTTGATGTAAAGTGGCAGTGTATCACCGGGAAAATAAATCTCCTCTAGCTTTTTGGCAATACCTATAATGGGAATCTTTCCATACAAGCCGAGTTGCTCCAACGCATGCACCGCACTGCTCAGTTGCCCTTTGCCGCCATCTACAATAATCAGTTGCGGAAGCTCCTGCTCTTCTTCCAGCATTCGTTTGTACCTGCGCGTTATTACTTCTTCCATTGAAGCAAAATCATCGGGGCCCTCCACGGTTTTGATATTGAAATGGCGGTAATCTTTTTTCGAAGGCTTTGCTTCTTTAAATACCACGCAGGCACTAACAGGATTGGTTCCCTGAATATTTGAGTTATCAAAGCATTCAATATGCCGCGGAAGTTCTTTTAGTTTTAAATCCTCCTTCAACGTTTTCATAATGCGGAAGGATGGCTTCTTTTCTTCGGCTGTCATGTTTTGTTTCACGTGCTCCTGCCGCATATAAAGTGCGTTCTTCACGGCCAGGTCAAGCAAACGTTTTTTATCGCCTACCTGCGGAATGGTCAGCTTTATATTTTCAAAAGGGAAATCAATTTCAAAGGGAACCAGAATTTCAGTTGCCGTTTCTGTTTCCTCCATCGAATGTTCAATAATGGCACGCAGCAATAACTCTTCTCTTGTTTCATCGAGCACCCGCTTAATTTCCATAGCTCGGGTTTTAACTACGGTACCGTTTACAATTTTCAGGTAATTCATAAAAGCATCCGTTTCATTTTCGGTATAGCCATATACATCAATGTCAGTTAGCTTCGGATTAACGATGGTAGATTTGTTTTCAAAGCCCGAAAGTATTTCCAGTTTCTGCCGGAACTCTTCTGCTTTTTCAAACTGCAATAGTTCTGCATACTCACCCATCTTTTTCTTTAGGTAATTTTTTACCGACCCGAAATTGCTCTTGAGGATGTTGCGTATCTGCTGAATGTTTTCGTTGTATTCTTCCGTGCTTTGCAATGCTTCGCAGGGACCCATGCAGTTTTTTAAATGATATTCTAAGCAGACTTTAAACTTTCGTGCTTCAATATTTTTTTGCGTAAGGTTGAGGTTGCAGGTGCGCAACGGAAAAATTTCTTTCATTAAATCCAACACAATCCTGGCGTTATACATCGAAGTATAAGGTCCCAGATATTCTGAGCCATCCTTAAATACTTTACGGGTAAAGAATACACGCGGGAAAGGTTCGTTTTTAATACAGATGAACGGATAGGTCTTATCATCTTTCAGCATCACATTATAGCGGGGCTGATATTTTTTGATGAGCGAGTTTTCGAGCAGAAAGGCATCCTGCTCGGTATCTACAATCACAAACTCAAGCTTATGAATGAAATGGATCATCCGCTTAATGCGGTTGGAATGCTGCTGTGAGTTCACAAAGTAAGAACTCACCCGTTTCCTCAAATCTTTCGCCTTGCCGATGTAAATTATTTCAGACTGCTCGTTCAGATATTTGTAAATACCCGGCTGACTGGGCAGTATCTCGCGATATGTTTTAAATTCTTCGGAATTCATGTGACCGCTTATTCAAACTCACTACCTTTTTCGCTGGCGCTGTTGCTCGATAATTTACCGCAGTTAAATTCTATATGATTTACTCCGGCAGGTGTCTCAAAACGCTTTTCAGGATTTATTTCTTTTTTAAAATTCACACTGTCTGCATAAACTTTCTGAAAAAACTTTGCCCAGATAGGAAGAGCCGTGCTTGCACCCTGCCCATTTTCCATACTCCGGAAACGGATGTAACGGTCATCGCAACCAACCCATGAGCCGGCAATTAAATCGGGTGTGCAGCCTATGAACCACCCGTCAGAATAATTTTGAGTGGTGCCTGTTTTACCAAAAATATCATTCATCAAATTAAAGCGGTAACGGAGCCGGGTGGCAGTTCCTCCAAGGACGACATTGCGCATCATTTCAACCATTACATACGTAGTTTGTTCGTCCAGTGCTTCGTTTTTAACGGCAGCAAAATCCTGCAATACATTTCCGTTGCGGTCTTCAATACGGGTAATGAACATAGGCTCCACATGCGTACCGTTGTTCGCATAAGTAGTATAAGCGCCTACCATTTCCATCAAAGAAATATCTGCGGAACCCAGAGCGATGGACGGCTGAATCGGAATATCGCTTTTCACTCCCATGGTCTGCACCATCTTCACCACCGATTCGGGCCCAATCTCGTGCATCAGATAGGCTGTTACCGAATTAATAGAATTTGCTAAAGCTTTTTTCAGCGTCAGCATTCCGCCATATTTGCCATCGCTGTTTTTAGGAGTCCAGTCTTCTAAAAGACCAAAGCGGGGGTCACTCTTTTCAAAAGTAACCGGCTGGTTGGGCACCTGAAAACAGGGTGAATACCCTTTGTCACGAACCGCTACCGTATAAACAAATGGTTTGAAGGTAGAACCGATCTGCCGTTTGGTATTGATGTTTACGTGATCGTACTGAAAGTACTTATAATTAACTCCGCCCACCCACGCGCGAATAAAACCTGACTCCGGATCAACAGCAAGAAAACCATTCTCGAGAATCATCCGGTGGTAACGAATAGAATCAAGCACACTTATCATGGTATCCTTTTCGCCTCCTTCGTATGAAAATATTTTCCTCTTGCCCGGGGTTTTGAGAATCTTTTCTATTTCTTCTTCGCTCTTACCCTGTTTCTTCAGGTCAATATAGTTAGGGCAGTGAGTATAGATGGCATTCCACTCCGTTTTAAAATCTTTCCAGGGATCTTTGCCTTTCCAAAAGGCAAAGAATTTTTTCTGCACTTCTTTTAGATGCTCCTGTTGCGCTTCTTCTGCGTACTTCTGTAAGCGCGAATCAAGAGTGGTGTAAAGCCTAAGTCCGTCCTTATAGATGTTGTAATTAGTGCCATCCGGTTTCGGATTTTCGTTACACCACTTTTTCATCCACAGCCGTAGATACTCTCGGAAGTATGGGGCAACTCCTTCGTTTTGTGTGTCAGGGTGGAAATCAAGAGCAATTGGAAGTCTGAAAAGTGAGTCGCGCTGTTCGCGAGTAATGAACTTGTAACGGAACATCTGATCAAGTACTACATTTCTTCTTTTTTGCGAAGCTTCTTTTCTTGATCTGGGATTATACTGTGTAGGTGCCTTTAGCATACCTACTAAAATGGCCGCCTCTTCAATTTTTAGAGAATCAACAGGCTTACCGAAATATACATACGCGGCACTTCTCACTCCATAAGCATTGTCGCTGAAAGGAACCGTATTGAAATACATGGCCATGATTTCCTGCTTGGTGTAAGAGCGCTCCAGTTTCACCGCAATAATCCATTCTTTGAGTTTTCGAAAAACGAGCTGGAACTTATTGAGTCTCTCGCGCGGGAAAAGGTTTTTTGCCAATTGTTGTGTTATGGTACTTCCGCCACCGCCACCTTCGCCAATAACACCTTTAATTACCCGAAGCAATGCCCGAAAATCAACACCGGTATGCTTGAAAAAGCGGATGTCCTCAGTAGCCAGGAGGGCATTGCGCAAGCTTGGATTGATGTTTTCGTAGGCGATGTTGCTGCGGTTCTGCAAATAAAATTTCCCAATTATTTTATTGTCGGTAGAAATAACTTCAGTAGCTATACTACTGTTGGGGTTTTCCAGTTCCTCAAACGAAGGCATGTAGCCCATCTTACCTGAAGCTATAAGATAAAACAGAAAAGCGAGGGTTATAAACCCAGCAGTAAAAGCTATCCAGAAGCCGATAAAGTATTTTCTTTTCATTGCAGAAGCGAATAAATCAAAAGTAAAAAGAAAAGGATGGGGAGAAAATCAGAGAAGGTTATTTGTAAACTCTTGTAAAGAATTTGCTGTATTCATCCACATCTTTCTTTGAAAGCAAAACACTGAAGTTGAGAACAGAAATACAGGTGATGGCGAATTGTTCAGGTTTCAAATCACTGAAAAGCTGATTCTGTGTTTTGATAACGTTATAATAGCTCATTACGTCTTCCCTGTTTTTGAATTGGCGAACGTTTATGAGTTTATTCTTACTATCAATAATTACCTGTTTAGAGGTCAATCTGCGCTCAGGGACCTGGGCGGAGTTGAACGCATCCACTTTTGCCATCGTACTCATCACTGAGCTTTGAGGAGTAGTGGGGTCTTTGATATAAATGATAAAATAATGCACCGCTGCATCTGAGCGGCTGTAAGGCGAGGTAGTGTCTTCAACAATCACCTGTGGTAGCTTTGCGATGGTATCATTTATCGAAATGCTGGTTTTAACTACAGTATCTTTCACCAGCTCTATTTGGGTAGCAGTGTCTACTTTCACTTCCATTCCGCTTTGCTTAGCCTGTTCTTTTATCTCATTCAGCTTTTGCACAAGAGAGCCTTCACCGGTATCGGGCTTAACAAACATAGAGCTCTGTGCATTGTAGGCAATACTATCCGTGCTTAAATCAACCTGCGGAAGCGATGACTTGTTGAGGGCACTTAAAAGCTCAGTAGCTGCTTTCTTTACTTCGGCATCAGTTGTTTTGTTAATGATTTTATTCAAAGCCTGCACATAGTCCGCCAACCTGTTTTGTTTGGCCAATATTAAAGCACTAAGCAGTTGAAATTTTGCACTCAGCGGATTTGGCTTGAACATATTGTCGGCCATTTCGGTTTTATACCAAGCCGCCTCAAGGCTATCCATTGAGTAGTCGTTGTAAGCAGATTGGTAATAATCATAAACTGCCTGTTCCTTTCGCTTGGCTTCATTT
>JAZKEP010000006.1:0-36378 GCA_040387015.1 Bacteroidota bacterium | reverse complement strand
CGAAGAACTTTTGCAATTACACTTTCAGGGAACTCTGAAAGTATCCGGCCCTTATATTCTTCCGCCTTAACGCTGTTTTTTTGTTTCAAGGCAATCAGGTAAAGGTTATAGTAACTCTCCAATAGCAGTTTATGTTTTGGAAAGCGAGAATTCAATGTTTCGAACATCCCTTCAGCTTTCGAGTACGCTTCCAATCCATCTTTATAAATAGTTCCGGCAGTATAATAAGCATCCACAAGTCGGTCATTTGACTTTTCTATCTTCTCAGGGGTAGTTGGAATGTTAGCTGACATTTGCTCTTCCAAGGTGCCTGTAGGTTCCGGCTCCTTAGTATCTGCTTTTAAGGTGTCGCTGGCCGTGTCGCTTGTAACATCCTCGTCTATAATGGCCGATGATTTGTTTTTCCTACGCCAGTTCTCTTCCAGTTTTCTCCGGCCCCATTTTTTTACGAAGTCATTGTAACCTGTGGCTCTGGCCGAAGTGTTATAAAAGTACCAGGTAAGGTTACCACTTTGGGTAGTATTTTGTTGTAAACTGTTTTGCTGATTATTAGCTTGATTATTAATCTGACCCGATTGATCTGATGCAGTACCTGTATTCTTTGCTTCCTCTTCTGCCTGTTCCTTTTGATAGGCCGTATGGCGTATTATTCTTTCGCGCTCTGCTGGCGATAGCACAGCTAATCTTTGCAGGCTGTCTTCCTCGGCAATAACATTCAGTTGCTTTACCAGATTATCCAGCATAAGATCTCTTTCCTCAATTTCCATGTAGCGCGCATCATTCTTAGCCATAAAAGCCAGCGTGGAATCATAAAAGAATTTAGAGCTTACATACAATTCATCTTCATAATCCAGTTCTGCGAGTTTCAAATACGACAAAGCTTTTTGGTCTTCATTAGCAGTAGAATTATCAACCGATTTATGAAGAAAATTTCTGGCATCTGCACGGTTATTTTCTGCAAGGGCAAGAAGTGCCAGTTCATAATATACCTGATCCCAGTAATCTTTGTATTTGCCATCTTTAGCCATTTTGGTAAGCAAGGAGCGGATCGCCTTGTTATCGGAACTGCCGCCACGGGCAAGTTTCGCCATCTTTAGCTTGGCATAAAACTCCATGTCGTAATTCGGGCGGCTCTTTAGCACCAGCTGATATTTTTCTATGGCCTTCGCATTGTTTCCGATTGATTCATAGCATTGAGCAAGCACAAAAAGAGGACGTACCCGAAGCTTCTTTTTCCTCTTAATCTTTTTTGCACCGAGATATTTCTCCAAAGGCTCTATAGCCGCTGCATAATCCTTTTGGCTAACGCGAAGGTCTGCTTCTGCCAAATCCAATTGCGGTTCTAAGTTTTTATAAAACAAATCATCACCGCGCACATAAGTAACCACGGTAGATGCCTCATCAAATCTATTCTGCCTGCTGTAGGTTTTAATCAGCCAAATCAAAGCCTCGCTTCTGGCCGGCTCGTGAATCCAAAGGGAGAAACTAGGACGCTTATCTACCTTCTCCAGGGTTCTTGTGCCGTCCTTATTGATAATTACTTTTATTTCGGGCTTTACCTTTTTCTTCTTCTTCTTTACATACTTCTTCACCTTCTTACCGAGGCTTTTCATCACTTTTACGTAATCAACTCCCTCTTTATACTCTGTGGTTATATACTTAAAGCTGGAACTTGCCTTGTCGTAATCGCCCTTCAGATAATTGGCAATTCCTATCAGCAGAAAATGGTCATCGCTCCAGTTAGCGGCACCGCGCAACTGAATGGCCTGCGTAGAGCGCTTTACCACATCCTCTAAATCGGCAGTGTAAGCGGCAAACTCCTTCGCATCATTGTAGTAATAAACAGCAATTACCGAATCAAATCTGTCCCTATGCGATTCCTGGGCAATCTTTAGGGAGTTCTTTAGTTTTTCATTTGAATTGAAATAGGCATTGTAATGCGAAGTAATATCTAAAAATGCCTGGGTTGGAAGAATGGCATGGTTGGTTGTGGAACAGCCCCAAATGAACAGCAGTAAAACGCAAGAAAAAAATATTGGTAGTTTTGGCAGCCTCAATTTCAGCAATGATTTAGCGAGGGATTAAACTCGAAAAAGACAAAAATATTTTGTTTTAGCGGAAATAAAAGTGGAGTGAAACCGTGAGCGAACACCATGGCAGAAAAAATTAAAACAAAGCAGAACAAGAACCTGAGAAATAAATTCAGGTTTGTGGTGCTCAATGACGAAACCTTTGAGGAAAAATTCTCGCTTAAACTTACGCGAACCAACGTTTGGGTGTTTTTGAGTGTGCTGGCGTTTACCGTTATTTTTCTCACATCGGCTGCTATCATTTACACCCCCCTTAAATATTTTATTCCCGGGTTTGGCGATTACAACTACCGCAGCCAGATTCTGCAGTTACAGTTTAAAACCGACTCGTTGCAGGATGCTATGGTAAGCCGGCAGTTGTGGCTGGAGAATGTTATTAATGTGGCTACCGATAATGTTGACAGCACCAAGCCGCCTAAGGATATTGACGTTATTGATAAATCGGAAATTGACCTAAGCAAAGTTTCTTCCGAAGTTCAGGAACTGCGGAAGCAGGTAGAGGAGGAAGAAAACTTCTCTTTAAGTTTGAATGCCGGCTCGGGCAGCGGTGCCGTAAGTGAGGTAAAACAAATGCACCTGATGGATCCGGTGGAAGGCTATGTGACCGAGGAATATGACGCCCAAAAAGAGCACTTCGGAATCGACATTGCCGCCAAAACCGATGCCCCTGTTAAAGCGGTGCTGGATGGCAAAGTAATTTCGGCCTCTTATACTTTAGAAACCGGCTACGTTATAGGCATTCAACATGCCAATAACCTGGTTTCATTTTACAAGCACAACTCGCGGTTGATGAAAAAACCGGGCGAAGGGGTAAAGACCGGGGATGTAATTGCGGTGGTTGGCAACACCGGAGAGTTAAGCACCGGCCCGCATCTGCATTTCGAACTGTGGCACGAAGGCAGAAGTTTAAATCCAAAAGACTATATTGTGTTCTGATAACTTGATTTTTTAACCCTAAAAACTAAAATCATGTTCGGAAAAAACAAAACAGAACAAGCTAATGCCGCCCTGCGGGTGATGAACCAGTTTGGGCAGGGAACTACCATCAATGGTGATGTTATTACCGATGGCGATGTGCGCATTGACGGCAAAGTTACCGGAAACATAACCTCCAAAGCCAAAGTAGTAATTGGCACCACGGCTGTTATTGACGGCAATATCCTTTGCCAAAACGCCTACATTGACGGCCGCGTAAGCGGAACCATAGAAGTAATTGACTTGCTTATTCTAAGCAAAACAGCTTTTGTGGCGGGCGATATTAAAATTAAGAAAATGGTGGTGGAGGAAGGCGCCAAGTTCAATGGCAAATGCAGCATGGGAATGAGCGTAGCGCGCAACAATGACGTTACCGAGGATATGCCCGTAGCCCGTCCGAAAATTTCGAATGCAGGCTAAACTTTACGGTTCAAAATTTGATATATAGCCAATGTTGAAGGACATTGGCTATCTTTTTTATGAAAGAAGAATTGGAACAAGGTAAGAAGGTTATTAATAACTATCTGCGCTATTCGGGCATTGGGTTCCAGATTGCTGCCACCATAGGAGTGGGAGTGTTTATTGGCTATCAATTAGATAAATGGCTGCACACCCCGCAGCCTTATTTTACACTTGGCTTTGCCCTTGTGTTTGTAATTCTGGGTTTGTATATCGGGTTAAAAGATTTTGGGAAGAAGGAATAGATTACATACCCTCTCGCGCAGGCTAATTCTATTCTGCGTTTTTAACTATCTCTTTAAGATTTCCTTTTGTAGCCACCGCAGGTTTAGGATTAAAACTGTTGGTCATTACCATGCTCGTAACTTTTGAATACGATAACATGTTGCCGGTTTCGGTATCCATAATTACGGGAGCAACAATTACACTTCCTGTATGGTCATCAATAAACGGAGCCGATTGAAAATACGCCTGTTGCGGTGTGCCGTTCTTTACAGCATCCAGCATTTCCTGGCGGCTAACCAGTTTGAACTTATGAGGATAATTTTCTTTGATAGTTGCTTCATCCAGTTTTTTATCCAACATGGTTTTATCTAACAGCAGCGTTTTAGTTTTCAGTTTGCCCGCATTTAATTCCGACAGCCGGTAAAGCGGGGGAGTTAAACCGGTGGACGCGCGAAGGTTGTTGTCATACTTGCCTTTGATGCTGGCCTCGGCATAACTGTTGAGCAAACGCACCGCCCAGATAACATCCAATTCGTCAAAATCTTTAAGCAGGTAAACGCGCGGATGCGTGGTGTTCATTACAGGCTTGTCGCCTTTTTCCGAATTGAGGAAAGTAAGGGTGTAAAGCGCCTGTGCTTCGGGTCCTTTGTTGTCATACAACGCGTTGTTGATGGTGCGCACAATACCGAAATATAGTTCCGGTGACTTTTTGTTTTTTATCTCGCTGTATTTAGCGGTCGTGAATTCCGGCTTGGTGGCCGTCCAGTATTTTTTAACTGCCTCCTCCAACTGCTGGTTGGCTTTATCCATGTTCGGATCCAAATCATTGGTAACAATGCAAATTGTTTTTGCCGTTTTGAGGGCTTTAGTCATAAACTGCGCCTTGTAATCGAACTGGGCTTGGGCCGAAAAGAAGCTTAGCGAAAGCGCTACAAGGGTGAAGCGGTAAAGTTTCATGTGTTGATGTTTAGGTTTTAAAAATACGTTCCTTTTCGAAACAAAAAAGTTCCGCCTCTTTAAGAAGCGGAACTTTTCAAAATCCTCCTGCGGTGTGGACACCCACCGGTTATAGTAGCTATACTAATTCATCTACTTCGTAGTTGCCGGCAACGGCTTCGCTGTTGATGCACACGAGCGTATCTCCTGTGACATAAAAATCGGGGAAGTTTTTGTCTACCTGCTCACCCGGTGCCACATTGTATTCAGTGCCCACCAAAATGCCATCTACACTGAACCTGAACGACAGCGGCTTAGCACCTTTATTTTTCATGTGAAAAGATTTACCGGGCTGATAAGCAAATGCACAAACAGGCACCGTGCTGTTAGGTGCAGGATGCGCCTTAAATATGCTTTTGTGATGCTCTGCAAACAGCAGGCTTTCATCAAAAAATTTAGAAGCAATAATATCTGCCGGCCCACCGGAATTATTAATTCCTACCGTAAAAAGATTTACCTGCAACTGTACCGCCAGGTCATGTTGAGCGGTTAAAATAGTAACGGAAGCCGGGTCTATTTCACCGGTTTCAGTTACATGCAGCCCCATGGCAGCAGCAAAAGCAGCTACTGCATTGTTTACTGCGGTTTGAAAAGGAACGCCTAAATCGGCAACATGGTTAGTTACCTTGGTTTTAAAGCTGTTGACCAGGGTTATAAATTCCTGATCGGTTGCTTTGTGAAATGCCTCCAGCCCGTTCGGAAAAAACTCCTTATAAGTAACGGAGTCTTTACCGAAAGTGCCTTTAATAATTCCTTCTTTGTCGCTTATAAATTTTTGAAGCGTCTTGCGTGCCGTGTTTTTGCCCAAGGTAGCACCTATGCTTTGATCTTCCTCCACATCCTCGGCATCAACCGCGTTTTGCAGCGCTTGAATCTTGTTGGTAGTGTCGGTAATAATGGTGTCGTAAATATTTCCCACGTTAAAAGCTATCAGCTTGCTGAGATGGGAAACGGCAAAAATGATTAAACGGGTAACAGTAATGTCCTTACCCTCGAAAGGGTTTTCGAAATACTTTGAGAGTTTCATGATGTTTGTTTTTTAAGTGATGAAATTTTGCAAAAGCGCGTGTCCTTGCTTTGGCTTGGAAAAGGTAAACAGTATAAATGAATTGGACGAATAAATTTTTTGGGGCTCCGGAATTGTTAAAGAACTCTGCAACAAATTAATTCCACGGGCATTGCTGAAACCGGGAAGGCACAAAAATTAGTACCGGGGCGCATTCCTGAAACCGGCAATGGGCAAAAATTAGTACCGGAATGCTTTGCTGAAACCGGGAATAGGCAAAAATTAGTACCGGGACGCCTTGCCGAAACCGGGAATAGGCAAAAATTAGTACCGGAACGCCTTGTTGAAACCGGGAATGGGCAAAAATTAGTACCGGGGCGCCTTGCCGAAACCGGGAATGGGCAAAAATTAGTACCGGGATGCATTGCTGAAATCGGGAATGGGCAAAAAATTAGTACTGGGATGCATTGTGCAACTTAGGATAGTTAGCAAATACATCTTACAAGCATAGTTGAAGTCAGCAATGCAAGAGAAATATATTATCCAAAACCCAGAGTGTTTTACGAGGAAGGTTATGTGGGTCTTGATATAGAGGTTATCTGTGCGGTACTAAATAAAATGGAAAGAATGTTATTACCTTACCTCTCAAATCATGAAAATGAGAAAAGTGCTGTTGGAGATTTTGGCTCTTTCCTGTTTTTGCTTCACTGCAAAAGCACAACTCTACGATAAGAATTGGATTTACGGTTCTTTTGTTAAAAATGATTCAACCTGGTTCAGGGGAAACGGGTTAATGACATTTGTATCTGACTCCGTTTATGCGCACAAAGAGCAGTTTAATATGCCCATGAGTGAGTCAACCATAACTATTAGTAACGCTGATGGTGAGCTACTCTTTTACTCGAACGGCATGCGGATAATGGATTCGACAAAAACTTTAGTGACTAACGGAGACAGTTTAAGTTATGGTGAGTATTGGGACTTTTTATATCCTCAACTTCGGGACGGGTATTATGGTTTTGGAAATCCTAACAATTTGCTGTATATCCAAATTAGCCCTTTTGATTCTGTCGGTTATTTGTTTCATATACAGTTTAATACTTACGACACTGATAGTGGATCTTACTTTTGTTTAACGAGAATGGGTTTGACTCCGGACATTCACATTATTGAGAAAAATAAGATCATCTCTTCAACAGAAGCTCCCGCTTATTCCAACATGGCTGCCTGCAAACATGCTAACGGACGGGATTGGTGGGTTACCTACCAGGAGGTCAATACCAATTGCTACCTGAAGTATTTACTTACTCCGGACACTTTGATGCGGGTAGATAAGCAATGCTTGGGTGATACGGTGTTTGAATACAATAGTTGGGGTGCCAGGTTTTCAATGGATGGCTCGAAATATGTTTCGGTTGATGCATTCAGCGGACTGAACTTATTCGATTTTGATCGTTGTAATGGTCAGTTCTATAACCCACGGCATCTCTCAGCTCCTGTTTCTCTGGATTCAGCGAACAACAACATTTATAGTTGGGCTACCAGCGTGGCTTTTTCTCCTAGCGGCAGGTTCCTATATACAATTATGCCCGATAACATTCTTCAGTATGACCTCGATGCTCAAGACATAGAAGCAAGTAGAGATACCATAGCCGAACTTTACCTTGTTACCGATAGTGTTGTCAACGGGAATAGATGGTTTTATTACTATTCCTCAACCTATGGTTTGGATGGAAAGCTATACATCGGCCCCAGTGTTTCGCAAAGAAGCTTTTGTGTTATCAATTATCCTGACAGTTTAGGAACTTCTTGCCAGTTCGCCTTTGAAGGGTTTAAACCTCCAACAATAGTCAGTTGGATTCAGCCCTATTATCCCAACTACCGCCTTGGCCGCTTACCCGGCAGTGTCTGCGATACTATTTACAGTGATATAAAACCTATTTACACCCAAACCCCCTGGCTAAAAGTTTACCCTAACCCCGCAACTGATATAGTGCGCTTTGATTATAACTGGGTGGAGTGGGATGCTGTTGGCGCGTGCCAATTGGTGCTTGCCGATTTGCAAGGACGTGTTGTGTTTTCACAAAGCCTTTCCAAATATTCCGCAAGGTTGGAGGTAAATCTCAAAAACCTGCCTTCGGGTGTTTACATCGCCTTTATTCAAAATGAAAAGCGACAACTTGCTGTGTGCAAGGTGATGAAGGAGTAGATGATTCTTCCCTTATCGGTAGGTGTCTTCACCTACCGAAACTAAATCGGTAGGTGCGGACACCCACCGATAGAAAAACCTTCCAACTCCTTAACAGCCTTAGTGCATTGCCGTTGACTTTAGTCAACGGAAAACAATAATCAGGGAGAGGGCTTTAGCCCAATCATGATTTCGGCTAAAGCCGGTTGCTTTTTTATTTGAGTATCCGTCAGCTAAAGCAGACGGCAATTCATTCTACCCCTCCAACTCCTTCCCTTATCGGTAGGTGTCTTCACCTACCGAAACTAAATCGGTGGGTGCGGACACCCACCGATAGAAAATAACAGTTTCATAGTGGAGGTGTTCGAGCAACTCCTAAATGAGCTAAGTGGAGTACTACCAGAAAATACCCGTCACGTATTCCTGCTTAAACTTTGGCTTCTGCCAGCCTGTAGTGGCAATAAGGAATTTTTTCATCCGCTCAAACTGCTTGGCGGGTGTTTTATCACCTTCGCGGTAAAGCGTGGTACTGCCCGATGTGCCGGCATACAATTGCAAAAGAGCAACACCGGGTTGTGCTTCGTTCCATGGCATCACTGGTTTTTCGGGTTTTACATTCAGCAATGCTGTATCCAAAATTGTTTCGGTGGTCCATTCCTTTTTGCCCCTGGTGATTACTGATTCTAATTTCACAATAACACCTTCATATGGCACCAGTCGTGTCAATTGATAAAATGTGGCGAATATATACGGGTTGTAAGCATCGTTCATTTTCAGGTCACCGGTTATCCAAACGGTGTATTCATAGTCAACCCCACGGCTTGGGACGGTAATGGCAGGGGCATTGGTAGAAACGCTCACAGACCTTTTTACTCCGAAATTATACTTGCGGCAATTGAAGCCATTAATTACCTGCGTTTCATCGCTGGGTATAAAATTATATTTTGAAGGGTAATAAACAGAGTCGAGCTCTTCGAGCACAAAATCCTTTCGTTCATTTCTTATGGCAATGGCCCGCCTGTTGTCTTTATCTATATACTGGCGGTTAAAGCCGCGGTCGGGTGTAACCTTCCTGTCCATAATCAGGATGTTATCGGCTACCGCAAAATTATATCCGGATGTTGTTATTTCTGACCCGCCTTTATGGTTCTGACCTTTAAGGGTATAGGTATAGTGCAGGTTACTGACGGTAGTTTGCGCTAAAACAAATTGGCATAAAAGTAATACCGGCACAAATAATCCTTGTTTCATAATAGATGGTTTTGGTGCCAATAATTTTATCCCTCCAACTCCTTAATCGCTCCTACATAATCGAACCGATCTAACAAACCGGTATCGAACTTACCCGAGCGGAACTCTTCGTTGTCCATTAAGGCTATGTGGAAGGGGATGGTGGTCTTTACACCTTCAATGATAAACTCCTCGAGGGCGCGCTTCATTTTCACGATGCACTCCTCGCGGCTCTTGGCGCGGCATATCACCTTTGCTAACAGCGAATCGTAATAAGGCGGCACGGTGTAGCCCGCATATATATGAGTATCCACGCGCACACCATAACCTTTGGGTGTGTGCAGGGCGGTAATCTTTCCGGGGCTTGGGGCAAAGTTGTTAAGCGGGTCTTCGGCATTTACGCGGCATTCAATGGCGTGCATCTTTTCGGGGAAATAAACCACCCCCGAAATAGGAGTGCCCGCAGCAATCATTATCTGCTCTTTCACCAAATCAAAATCCATCACTTCTTCGGTCACCGGATGCTCCACCTGTATACGGGTGTTCATCTCCATGAAATAGAAATTCTTGTGCTTGTCCACCAGAAACTCTACCGTGCCAACGCTTTCATATCGAATGGCCTTTACGGCTTTCACCGCAGCGGCACCCATCTTTTTACGAAGGTCTTCATCCACAAAAGGCGAAGGCGCTTCCTCCACTAACTTCTGATGCCTTCTTTGCACCGAGCAATCGCGCTCGCTCAGGTGAGTAGCTTCGCCATACTGGTCGCCCGCCACTTGAATTTCGATATGATGCGGCTCTTCAATAAATTTTTCGAGATACACGGCATCGTTACCAAAACTTGCTCCGGCTTCGGTGCGCGCCATGTTGTAGGCGTTCTCCAGGCTTTTATCATCGCGCACAATGCGCATGCCCTTTCCGCCACCACCGGCAGTTGCTTTTAGTATGACAGGGTAACCAATCTGCTTGGCAATCTTCTTGGCTTCTTCTACCGTGTCAATCAGCCCTTCGCTTCCGGGAATGCAGGGCACCCCCGCCTTAAGCATGGTTTCTTTGGCGGTAATCTTATCGCCCATGGCGCGCATCTGCGCAGGAGTAGGGCCAATAAATTTGATTTTATACTTGCCGCACAACTCGGCAAAGTCTGCATTCTCTGCAAGGAACCCATAACCGGGATGTATTCCATCGGCATTGGTAAGTTCAGCGGCAGCCATTATCGCCTGCATTTTCAGGTAAGAATCTTTACTCCTTGGCCCACCTATACAAATAGCTTCATCTGCAAAACGCACATGCAGACTATCGCGGTCGGCAGTGGAATAAACCGCCACTGTTTTAATACCCATTTCTTTACAGGTACGAATAATGCGCAGGGCAATTTCGCTTCGGTTTGCTATGAGGATTTTCTTAAACATTGATTTGATTAGACAATTAGGCAATTTGACGATGTGACAATGACTTTTGAATCGTCTAATTGTCTAATCGTCACATCGTCTAATATTACTTATGATTTTTCGATTAAGAATAAAGGTTGGTCGTATTCCACCGGTGAAGAATCTTCAACCAGTATCTTCACGATTCTTCCGGCACCGCCATCAAATTCAATTTCGTTGAAAAGTTTCATGGCTTCGATAATGCAAAGCACCTTTCCGCTGGCTATAGCATCGCCCACTTTCACATAAGGTTCTTTATCGGCACTTGGCTTACGGTAGAAAGTTCCTACCATAGGTGAGCGGAAAGTAATAAGGTTTTCGTTTGCCGGTGCAGCGGTTGTAGTTTCTGATTTCTGATTTCCATTTTCTGATTTCTGGTTTTCAGAAACTGCCTGCGCCACTTGAGGAACTGAAACAGGAGCAGCAATGATGGTTTCGTTTCCTTTGTTTTTTATGGAGATGGTATTGTCTCCTTCTTTTACTGTTAACTCGCTGATATCGGTCTTCTTCACCAACTTAATCAATTCCTGTATCTTCTTAATATCCATAGTTGAGTTTTTGAGATAAAAAATCCCGAACATGATTGCTTCGGGATGTCGAATGTAGATTTTTTTGGTAAATAGTTAGTAGTAAGTAGCGAGTGGTAAAAACCAAACCCGCTACTCGCCACATACCATTTACTTAGTTGCTTTCACGCGCTCTACATAAGAACGGGCGCGGGTATCAATCTTTATTTTTTCTCCTTGTTTTACGAATAGAGGAACGTTTACAATAGCACCGGTTTCGAGGGTAGCCGGTTTCTGTGCGTTGGTAGCTGTGTTACCTGCCACTGCATCTTCGGCATACGTAATTTCCAATACCACATGCTGTGGCAATTCGCAGGCAAGTATGGTGTTAGTTTCTTCGTGCACTATTACATCGCATACATCGCCTTCTTTCAGAAAGTCGTTGTTCTCAATCGTTTTGCCATCAATCGCTATCTGATCGAAAGTTTCGTTATCCATAAAGTTGAAACCCATATCATCTTTATATAAGAACTGATAAGGTCTGCGGATAACACGTGCAGTAATGATTTCATGTCCTGCAGGGAAAGTATGCTCCAGCATTCTGCCGGACTTCAAACCCTTCATCCGACAGCGCACAAAGGCATTTCCTTTCCCCGGTTTTACGTGCTGAAACTCCACGAATTGGAAAATGTCGTTGTTGAACTCAATACAAAGTCCGTTCTTAATTTCTGCGGTTGTTGCCATACTGTTTAGTTTAATGAGGGTGCGAATATAAGGGCAATCGGGAAATTAGGAAATCAGCCACAATAGCACACTCAGGAGAGGATAAAAGCGAGTAAAAAAAATTCTTCTTTTTCAAAACGAATTGTATTTTTCGCCATCAATTAAAAGAACCAAAACATATAACCATGAAAAAAGTTTTACGTGTTGTGCTCTACCTGTTAATTTTTATTGTAGTAGCAGTTGTGGGATTTGTAACCTTTATACAGATCCGTGGCATTCCGAAGTATGAAGTAGATAAAATTGACTATCCGCAGGTGCAGTCCGATTCCGATATGGTTGCCAATGGGGAAAAGATAGCTGCAGTAGAGTGTATTGTATGCCATCGTGGAAATGACGGAAAACTTTCAGGACGATTATTGCAGGAACTGCCACCTGATTTTGGCGAAATTCATTCCGCCAACATTACGCAAAGCAAAGAGTACGGTATCGGCAAATGGACAGATGCTCAAATTGTTTATCTGCTTCGTACCGGTGTAAAGCCGGATGGGCAGTTTCTTCCGGGCTACATGCCTAAGTTTCCGCACATGAGCGATTACGATTTAAAAAGTGTAATAGCCTTTTTGCGTTCCGATAAACCTTATGTGCAGGCGAGTGAAATTCCCAAAGTTCCAAGTAAACCATCCTTTCTTACTAAGTTTTTATGCTTAGTGGCTTTTAAGAAAATTGCTTATCCAACACAGCCAATTGCTCATCCCGATACTACTGATTTGGTATCATTCGGTAAGTATTTGGTGACAGGCCGCTACGATTGTTATCCATGTCACTCAGAAGATTTTAAAACTATGAACATGGAGTTCCCTGAAAAAACCCCGGGTTATCTTGGCGGAGGTAATAAGATGATAACGCTGGATGGCAAAGAAAGATTTACCGCTAACATTACTATGGATGAAGAAACAGGGCTTGGCAGATGGACGCTGGAGGATTTTTCTAACGCCATGCTCCACTCAAAAAATAAGGATGGTAAAACAATCCGCGAACCCATGTTGCCGTATAATGGTATGACAGAACAGGAAGTAAAAGGCATTTGGGCCTATCTTCAAACTGTTCCTAAAATAAAGAATGTGGTGGATAGAAAGTGGAATGAAGAGTAACACGTTTTAAGACAATAACCTTTTTCTGAAAGCATGGCGTTTGCCATGCTTTCTTATTTTTGAGCCCTTTGGCTCCGTAGTTTAATGGATAAAACGATGGTTTCCGGAACCGTTGATAGCAGTTCGATTCTGCTCGGGGCTACAAATTTTTTTGGTGTGCGCATTGCCTTCCTTTCAATCTTATTTTTTCTCACTTCAACAATCCATTGCCAAGTGAACTTTGATATTCAGGGCCACAGGGGATGTAGGGGTTTGTACCCTGAAAATACCATCGTTGGTTTTATAGAAGCCGTGAAACTGGGTGTGAACACGCTCGAGATGGATGTGGTGATTTCGAAAGATAAGCAGGTGGTGGTTTCGCATGATCCCTCGATGAGTCCTGAAATATGCTCCACTCCGCATGGGGAGCCGGTACTGGAGCAGGAAAAGAAAATTTACCGCCTTTATAACCTTACTTATGATGAGATTAAAAAGTTTGATTGTGGCTTGCGTGGCAATGAAAAATTTCCTGAGCAGAAAAAAATGGCTGTTTTTAAGCCCTTATTGAGTGATGTAATTGACTCGGTAGAAAAATTCATTCAGCTGAATAATCTTCCACCGGTTCAGTATAATATCGAAACTAAATCAACCCCGGGTGGTGATGACACAGAACATCCCAAGCCATTTGAGTTTTCGAAATTGCTTTATGATTTATTAAAGCAGAAAAATGTTTTGAGCAGGTGTATCATTCAATCTTTCGACCCGCGCACTCTAAAGGAAATTAAAAGGGTTGATACTTCAGTTCAGTTAGCGCTTCTTGTTTTTAATGCCGATGGTTTTGAGAAGAATATTGAGCGGCTTGGTTTCAAGCCAGATGTATACAGTCCGAATTTTATTCTTGTAAACAAGAAGCTTATTCAAAAGTGCCATCAACAAAAAGTGAAAATTATTCCCTGGACCGTGAATGAAGAAGATAAGATGCGCAAAATGAAACTGCTTGACTTGGATGGTATCATTACCGACTATCCTGACAGAGCAATCAAAGTATGGAGAGGAAAATAAGTTTCTGATTACTCTCTGTCCACCATTACTTTCTCCACCGGGTTTGCTGTCATTTGTTTATGTGCGTCACGGTTTCTGACAATGTCTATACCCGTGAAAATAGCACTGCGAAGCGAATCGGAATTGGCTAAATCTTTACCTGCAATATCGTAGCCGGTACCGTGATCGGGTGAGGTTCGCACTACATTTAAACCTGCAGTATAATTTACACCAATACCAAACGAAATGGTTTTAAAAGGAACAAGGCCTTGGTCGTGATACATAGCCAAAACAGCATCAAACTTCCGGTAATGCTGAGAACCAAAGAATCCATCCGCGGAGAAAGGACCCACAGCCAATATTCCTTTTTCTTTGGCTCGGTTAACCGCAGGAGCTATAATGTCTTTCTCTTCTTTGCCCAGTAATGAGTTATCTCCTGCATGAGGATTCAAACCCAATACAGCAATGCGCGGTTTACTGATTAAAAAATCCTGTTTCAAAGATTGATTAAGTACTTCCAGCTTACTTACAATTAAGTTGATGTCAATCTTACCCGTAACATCTTTAAGTGAAACATGATTCGTTACTAATCCTACACGTAGCGCATCATCTACCAAAAGCATCATCGAATTTTCGTTGCCTGCTGCTTTGGAAAGGTATTCTGTTTGGCCGGTAAAATCAGGGTGGTGCTGGCTCATGGAACTCTTATTTACCGGTCCTGTTACCAACACATCAATCTTTTTCTCTATTAAGTCTTTTATACCTGCATTAAGGCATAGCATGGCACGCGCCCCCGCTTCTGTTGTAAGCTGGCCGGGATTTATCTGAACCGGCTCGTTCCAGGTGTTTATGATATTCGGAAGTTTGGGATTTAGGTTTTCAGTATCCTTTACTTCCTGAATATTGAAATTCTGAATTTTGAAATGCTTAGCATAAAAAGAGATAATACTCTTCTGCCCGTAAACTACAACGGAACAGAATTTATAAATCCGCTCATCTTCCAGCGTTTTGATAATAACTTCCGGGCCAATGCCGTTGTAATCTCCTAATGAAATCCCTACTTTGTATTTGTGTTGTTCCATTTAAAGCTTTTGAACCGGTTTAATAATTCTTTAAAAAGTCTACAATCATTCTTACTCCTACTGCAGTTCCATATTTACCTCTGTAACTATCTTCTTTCATAAGATAGGCAGGGCCGGCAATGTCAAAGTGCAACCAAGGGTAATCAGTAAAATGTTCCAAAAATTTTCCCGCAGTAATATGTCCGGCTTCTCCCGGCCCCACATTATTTATGTCTGCAACTTCACTCTTTATCCAATCACCATATTCTTCCCAAAGCGGGAAATGAATTAAGCGCTCGTATGTGTTTTCTGAGCTCTTCTCTATTTTCTTTTTTACTGAATCGCTGGCGGTGCCCATATAGGCCGTAGCTATGCTGCCAATGGCACGCACCGCAGCACCTGTAAGCGTTGCAAAGTCAATAACCAGTTCAGGTGAATACCGTTTTGCATAATGAAGGGCATCGGCAAGAATCATTCTTCCTTCGGCATCGGCATTCAGCATCTCCACATTTAATCCGCTCATCATAGCAACTACATCACCCGGCACATAAGCATTCATACCGGGGCGGTTGTCGGTTGCGGGAATCAATCCTACTAAATGAATCGGCAGTTTTAATTGTGCTGCCGCAACAAAAATTCCGGCTACGGTAGCAGCGCCACTCATATCACACTTCATCATGTCCATGGAGTTGCCAGTAGGTTTCAAACTCAATCCCCCAGTATCATATACAACTCCTTTTCCAACCAAAACAATCGGTTTTTTATTTTTTTTTCGGGTTGGCTTGTATTCAAGAATTGTAAATGTTGGGGGGTCAATGCTTCCTTTATTTACAGCAATAAGTCCACCCATCTTCAGGGCTTCAATTTTTTTCTTGTCGAATACTTCTACCGTAAATCCGTTTTCTTTTCCTGCTTGTTGAATTTCTTTTGAAAGCTGTGTGGCGGTTAAATAAGAGAGCGGTTCATTAACAAGAGTACGCGAAAAGAAATTTGCTGCCACCACTTTCGAAATCTCTTCCAAAGTTTTCTTATCGGCTGATTTTGAATCAATATGAAGAGCGGATAGTGCTTTCTCTGTTTTATCTTTTGTCTTATACTTTAAAAATGAATAGTTGCTAAGCGCCACTCCTTCGGCAAAGGCTGTGGTTAGTTTTATTTTTCGGGAAGCATTGATGAGCGAGGCTTCTTTTATCTTTTTACCATTCAAAAATTTATTGAGGGCATTGCCGGCTTTGCGCGCTGCTTCTAACGTTTTAAACTCCTCTTTAGTGGTATCTATTTTTACAAGGCTCAAAGTCTTTCCTTCATATTGCTGCTGAAAAAGCGTATTGCCTTTTTCGCTGAAAAATACCTCTGCTTCATCGGCAATTACTTTTGACAAACCGAGCGAGCCGGTTTTTGTTTTTTCATCAAGGAGTATAATATTATGGTCGAAGTCGGTATAATCCTTACAAATAAGAAGCTGGAGGGCCATGATTTTGAATTTAGAAGTGCTAAAATATAAAAAGCATATTGCCCGAAACCTATATTTGCGGCAGTGTCGAACCTGTACTTAAAAAAATCGCTCGGGCAGCACTTTCTGAAAGATGAAAGCGTGTTGCATAAAATTGCCGAAGCCATTGGCGATTTAGCTCCCTTTAAAACAGTAGTGGAAATTGGCCCCGGCATGGGTGCGCTCACCAACTATTTGCTGAAACAGAATCATCCGAATTTTTTTGTGGTTGAATTGGACGACCGTTGGGCCGAACATTTAAGCAATGCCTATCCCGCGCTTCGCGGCAAAATTATTCATGAAGATTTTTTGACAACCGATTTGAATTTCCTCCAAAAACCAAGTCACATTGTGGGCAATTTTCCTTATAACATTTCATCGCAAATTGTTTTCAGAATAATTGATGAAAGAGAAAAGGTGGAAAGGATGACAGGTATGTTTCAGAAAGAAGTAGCGCTTCGCATTGCAGCTAAGCATGGCTCCAAAGATTACGGAGTTACCAGCGTGCTTACGCAGGCTTATTACCATTGCCAATATCTTTTTGATGTATTGCCCGAAAGTTTCAACCCGCCACCGAAAGTAATGAGCGGCATTATTCAGCTTACCCGCAAAACGCAAAACCCCAATTGCGATGAACTGCTTTTTAAGCGGGTAGTAAAAGCTGCTTTTAATCAGCGAAGAAAAACCATGCGTAACAGTTTGAAAGAAGTAGTAAATGACAAACTCGTTTTGGCGCAGGATGTTTTCAATCTTCGGCCCGAACAAATTTCGGTAACGCAATTTCAGGAGTTAACTAACATGATTCAAAATAAATAGCCACGAATTGCACCAATCATTTTTGCATTTTTCCGTGTAATTAGCGGTATCAGATAAATGGGTATTAAACAAAAAATACTTATCACCGATGAACTTCATCCGCTTCTTCAGCAAGGATTGGAGAAGGATGGATTTGCAGTGGATTACCGTCCCGATATTTCTGCTGATGAGGTTTTGAAAATAATTGATGGGTACGAAGGGCTAGTGATAAATACGAAAATTTATGTTGGTAAAGAAATGCTTGACCGCGCTTTAAAGCTGCAATTTGTTGGCCGTGCGGGTTCGGGGCTCGAAGTAATTGATTTAGAATATGCGAAGCAGAAAAATGTAGTGGCTTTCAATACACCCGAAGGAAACCGCACCGCAGTTGCTGAGCACGCATTGGGTATGTTGCTGAACCTGATGAACAACATTTTGAAGGGGGATGAGGAAGTGAGAAGATATGAATGGAAGCGCGAAGAGAACCGAGGTCACGAGCTAAGCGGTAAAACAGTTGCTTTAATTGCCTATGGAAATAATGCGCAATCTTTTGCAAAAGTGCTGAGCGGATTTGATGTGGAAATACTGGCGTATGATAAATATGTGCATGGCTTTAGCAGTGATTTGGTAAAGGAAGTAAGCCTCGAAACCATTTTTGAAAAAGCGGATGTATTGAGTTTGCATCTTCCACTTACGGATGAAACACGCTACATGGTAGATTATAATTTCCTTTCCTCTTTTAAAAAACCGATATGGTTTGTAAATATGTCGCGGGGGAAAGTATTGCGTACGGAGGACATGCTTCGCTCTATACAACAAGGGAAAATAATTTCAGCGGCTTTGGATGTATTAGAAAATGAAAAGCTGCATACATTAAGCCCGGAAGAGAAGAAAGTATTTGATGCTTTAATTGCCGATAAAAGGGTTTTGCTATCACCGCATGTAGCCGGCTGGACCCACGAAAGCAAGCGAAAAATTGCAGAAACTCTTTTAAGTAAAATCCGGAAGATATATCAGCCCTAATTCTAAAGGGCGGCTTGCATGTTGATAGAGGCATTTTTTCTTTTAAGAAAAAAATGACAAAACAATGACAATTCTTTTTAGGTTTTAGGCAAGGGTCGGGCTTACCTTTACATCGGATTTATTTTAGTTTTTGAGGTATTTATCAATTTATTCTGATGATTTTACCTCTAAATAGACTAAGATAACTCATTAACGATGTTTATGAAAAAAATCTATTTTAGCCGCCTTTTTATTAACACTATATTCATTTGAGTATGAAAAGAATACTTACCCTGTTTAGTTTGTTGGCCGGATTTTTTGTTGCTTATGCACAAAATGGTGAAATTTCCGGAAAGGTGGTAGATGAAAACGGTGAAGGTATTCCCCTTGCTAATGTCATTATCGTAGATAATAAAGGTGGTTCTACCGGAAGAGGGGCCTCGGCTGATTTTGATGGTAATTATTCTATTAAGCCACTTACCCCGGGAAAATACAATATTCAGTTTTCCTATCTGGGCTACTCTTCACAAGTTCAACAAGGGGTTATAGTAAGTGCTGATAAAGCAACATTTATAGATATTAAACTTAAACCCGATACTAAAAATCTTAAGGAGGTTGAAATTATTACTTTTAAGAACCCCCTGATTGACCCCAGTAAAACTTCCTCGCAAAATGTTGTTACCTCAGAGGAAATTGCCAACATGGCCACCAAAAGTATCACTGATATTGCAGCTACCACCGCAGGGGCTTTTCAGTCCGATCAGGGAAAAGGAATTAATATAAAAGGCGGACGTGATGCAGGAACTCAATACTATATAGATGGTATAAAAGTAACGGGTGTTCCTACCCTTCCCGCATCTGCTATCGAGCAGTTGCAGGTAATTACCGGGGGTGTGCCTGCAAAGTATGGTGATTTGACAGGCGGTATAGTTAATATTACTACTAAAGGTCCGGCCGGGCAATTCAACGGAGGGGTAGAAGCACAAACAACACAGGGTTTAGATGCCTACGGTTGGAACCTTGTGAATGCAAACCTCACCGGACCGCTTTTGAAGCAGAAAAAAACAAACAAAACTATACTGGGTTTCTTTCTTGCCTTTGAATACTTACGTCAGCAAGATCCTGACCCCTCAGCTGTTGGTATATGGCAGATTAAGCAAAGTAAACTTGACTCGCTCCGCCAGTTTCCATTGCTTAAAAAGACAGGGGTAAGCGGATTTGATGTGGCTTCGGAGAACGTTAGCTATAAAGATATGTATAAGCAGAAGGTGAAACCGAATACGGTTGAAAATAACTACCGGGCTACCGGAAGGTTTGATATAAAACCTGCTGATAATTTTAATATTTCTTTTGGAGGTTCCATGAGTTATAGAAAGTATAATGACTGGGTTGATAAATATACTCTCTTCAATTCTGAGAATAATCCTTTAAGAACTGAAATTAACTGGCGCGTTTATGGTCGTTTTACGCATAACATACAGGCGAAACAATCGGAAGATGATGCGGAGGATGGCAAAAAGAAAAAAGGTTCGGCTTTTCAGAATGCATTTTATTCTTTGCAGGTGGATTATGAAAAACTCACTGCCAAATATGAAGATGAATCGCATGGATTTAATCCCTTTAACTATGGTTACATCGGTAAATTTAAAACCCAAAAGACGCCAATATTCGGGCGGGATACTTTTTCATTTGCTGGCAGACAGTATGACGGTATTAAGCAATTGGGATTTCAGGATACTGCCGTATGGTTTACTCCGGGCGATTTGAATCCATATGGAACCAGATTTACAGAGCAGTATTATGAGCTTTTAGATGCTTCTGTTGGTCCGGATGGCGAATATCAGGTGTCAGGAATAGATAACAGTCTGTTTACTTCTACTCTTGATCAGATACAGGGTAACCAGGCCTTGATAAATGGCCAGCGGTCAAGGCTTAACTATAATATATGGTATAATACAGGGCGTCAGTACAATGGTTACGGCTATAGCTATTTTGATAATCGTAACAATAATAATCCCAATAACGGGGGGGGGGATAATGATCAATACCGTGTTCGTTTAGAAGGAGCTTTTGATGTTCTCAAGCCGGGTTCCCCAAGCCGGAACAAACACTCTTTTGAGTTTGGAGTGGAATTCGAGCAAAGAATTCAGCGTGTTTATTCTATGTCCCCATTAACAGTATGGCAGTTAGCACGTCAATTGGCAAACAGACATATTGATGAACTCGATAGAAATAATCCTACCTTCCGAATCAATGGAGTGGATTATGCTTACAACGATCCTAACAGACCTGCTTTTTACGAAACAGATACTATTTTATTCGGTCGTTTATATAACAGTGCTGATCAATCTTTCTTCGATAAATCTCTCAGACAGTCCCTTGGCCTTGCGCAGAACAATACTGACTTTATTGATGTAGATGCAATGGATCCCGATCAACTGAGCTTAACTATGTTTTCGCCAAATGAGTTATTAAATGATGGAGCTTCGCTGGTAAACTATGGCGGGTATGATCCTTATGGCAACAGGTTGACAAAGCAACCCTCTTTCAACGATTTTTTCACAAAGAGAAGGGAGGATGGTGAATTAGAAAGAGCTATCCCTGCATTCAGACCTATTTATGCATCAGCATATATCTCCGATCGCTTTTATTTCAAGGACCTCACTTTTAATGTGGGCGTTCGTATTGACCGTTTCGATGCTAACCAAAAGGTATTGAAAGACGAGTACTCCCTTTATCCAATTCTTACCACTTCCGAGGTAAGTGAACTTTCAGGTAATGCGGTTACGCATCCTTCCAATATGGGTAGCGATTATAAAGTATACGTAGATAACACAAAAGCACCTACAGCGGTTGCCGGTTACAGGAATGGAAATGTTTGGTACGACCGTTTTGGTAATGAGTTACCAAGCGGAGAGAAAGTGGCAAACGCATCAAGCTCAGGATCAATACAGCCGTATCTGTCTAACCCGAATATAGACATTAAAGACACAACTTTTGATGCTAACGGTAGTTTTCAGGACTATAAGCCCAAGGTAATAGTAATGCCGCGTCTTCAGTTTTCTTTCAACCTAACGGATAGGGCTTTGTTTTTTGCTCATTATGATATCCTGTCGCAGCGGCCTAATGCGCGGGTTATTATGGATCCCACGCAGTATCTTTTCTTTATTGATAACATTGGTGGAGCCCTGAATAATCCTAACCTGAAACCGGAGAGAACGATTGACTTTGAGCTTGGTTTTAAACAAAGAGTAAGTAATACAGCAGCCCTCACCATTTCAGCTTTTTATCGCGAATTCCGCGACATGATTCAGATACGAAAGGTGATTAATGCATATCCTAAAGATTATATCACCTATGGTAATATAGATTTCGGTACTACCAAAGGCTTCACGCTTGATTTTGATATGCGCAGAACAGGTAACTTTAGTGTAAAAGCAAACTACACAATGCAGTTTGCGGAAGGAACTGGTTCTGACGATAGAACGCAGGCAAACTTAGTTAACTCTAACCAACCGAATTTCCGAACTATCAACGCGCTTAATTATGATGCTCGTCACATGATAAACGTAATGCTTAACTATAGTTTTGCTGATGGTAAGGATTATAACGGACCCACAGTTAAGAATAAACAAATCCTTTCCAATTTTGGTGTCAGCCTCCAGGCTGCGGCCCGTTCCGGAACCCCTTATACAGAGCAGACTGCTGCAACCCCAGAGGCAATTGACGGTCAACCGGGTAGACCTATATCGAAAGGTTCTATTAATGGTGCCAGAAAGCCTTGGTTCTTCCGTATGAATTTTAAAGTGTGGAAGGACTTTTCTTTTATGGTGGGTAGGAAAAAAGAGAAAGATGATAAGCGGGAACTGGCTTTTCAAGTATACCTGCAGATTCAGAACCTGTTAGGTTCCAAAAATCAGGTTGCGGTGTATCGTTATACAGGCACGCCCGATGATGACGGTTATTTAAGCGATCCTTCGAGTTCATCAGCCATACAATCCGCCCTTAACCCACAGGCCTATAAAGATCAATATGCAGCGGCAGTGAATCACCCTTATAATTATTCTTTACCGCGTAGAATTTTCCTTGGACTTGTTTTCAGTTTTTAATCAAGAAGCAGTACAAAAAACCTAATAGAAAGCATTATAAAATTAAAATCAGCAACCATGAAAACTACACTAAAATACATGGCATTGTTCGCAATAATAACCCTTCCGGTTATGCTGGCGAACGCAAGAGAGGATGTTAGAGGCGGGAAAGGGAAACGGGCTTCTTTTAAAACACAGGCTGGCGATTGTGTGACCCCGCAGGCGCAGTTCGACCTACAAATAAATAACGTGCGTGCCCGCTTGCTTACCGGAGGAGATGCGTGGTGGAATTTGTCAGACGCACGGTACGAAGTGCCCAAAAGTGATGGAACCGGAGCATCTCTGAATGCACTTTTTGCAGGTGCAATCTGGATATCGGGTTACGATGCCGGTGGTAACCTAAAATGTGCTGCACAACGGTATCGCCAGGGAGGGGATGACTACTGGCCGGGACCTTTGGTAAATGGTGTTGTGGATAAGGCTACCTGTAATAAGTACGATCGTTTTTTCAATGTGTTTGGTGCCGATATTGCCATAGCACAGGCCGCCTTTATACAGAAAGGAAGTCAAACTACGGTTGCTGATATACCTAAAGGGGTTCTTGGCTGGCCCGGTAAAGGAAACCCGTATTTGGCTACCGATCCATCGCTTGTTGGAGAGACTTTTAACATAGATGATAATCTTGCTCCCTTTAAAGATTACGATAATGATGGAATTTATGATCCGTTGAAGGGCGATTTTCCTATAATTCCATGCCGGGGGCAGGAATCAGAAGCATTTGCCGACCAAATGGTGTTTTGGGTATTTAATGACGTAGGGAATATACATACCGAGTCGAATGGTCAGGCAATCGGTGTGCAGGTAAATGCACTTGCTTTTGCCTTTCAAACTACAGATGATATTAATAACATGACTTTTTATAAGTATGAGATAACTAATAAATCATCGAATCCTCTTTTCCAAACCTATATTTCGCAGTGGGCTGACCCTGATTTAGGATGCTTTTCCAATGATCGTGTGGGTTGTGATGTTTCCAGAAGTTTGGGTATTATTTATAATGACGGTAATGACCCCGATTGTAACGGAGTGGGGGGGTATGGAAGCCAATTGCCATTATTGGGTATAGACTTTTTTGAAGGACCTTTAAGCGATGACTCAATACCAGTTCAACTTGGGCTAACATCCTTCGTTTATTTTACAAACGGAGCTCCGTTTCCACAAACGGATCCGAGTTCAGCAGCACAGTATAGAAATTACATGACCGGATTTTGGAATGACGGTACCCGTTTTACAACCGGTGGAACTGCTTATAATACCGGTGCACCAACTAATTTTATTTTCCCGGGAGAGCCTTGCGACCCAAATGCATGGAGCGATTATACCAGCACCCAGCAGGCCGGAGACAGAAGATTTGTACAAACTTCCGGGGCCTTTACACTTAAACCCGGAAACCCGCAGTATGTTACTATTGGTTGTGTATTTGTTCGTCCTCCGGGCGGAGTGGGTTCACCTCCATGTTTTGCCAGCACCATAGGTCCTGCCGATGATAAAGCACAATTGTTATTCGATCGTTGTTTTAAATTGTTAGACGGCCCTCAGGCGCCTACTTTGGCCATCAGAGAATTGAGTAATGAGATTATCATTAATCTGCAAAATCTTTCGGGTAATAACATGGGCGAAAGCTATGACGAACCTTATGCAGAAGCTATTCAGTATATCAAGACTTATCTTAGTGGAGTAGGTGATTCAACTTATACCTTTGAAGGCTATAAGGTTTATCAGGTTACCGATAGCAGGGTATCTGCTACTGATTTGAATGACCCAACAAAAGCAATACTTTACGCGCAGGTGGATGTAAAGAACGGTGTATCTAAACTTATAAATTTTGAAAGAGATGCCATTCTCGGCTTGTTTGTACCAACGTTAAAAGTGGATGGAAATGACGATGGTGTAACTTCTTCTTTTAAAGTTACACAGGACTTATTTGCTACAGGGGCCAACAAAAGTCTGGTGAACCACAAGACATATTATTATACAGCGGTGGCTTATGCTTATAACGATTATAAACCTTACATTCAAGGTAGTCCTGATCCTAATGCGCAGCTGTTACCCTATCTTCAAGGGAGAGGAAATTTTAGGGTTTATTCAGCCATTCCCCATATTCCGGACCCGCGTAATACGGGCACGGTTCTTAATTCTCAATGGGGCGATGCGGCAGAGGTACAAAGGATAGAGGGACAAGGCAATGGCGGTAGTACTATTCAACTGGATTCTGCCACCATTGAAAGAATTATTGCCTCGGGAGATTATGCTTTTAGCGATACACTTGATTATGTTAAAGGCTTTGACCCTATCGGGTTTAAAGTAACCGACCCTATTAGTTTAAAGGACGCTGATTTTGAATTGCAGTTTGTAGATGATGTTGATAGTGGCGTAGGAGCGACAACTAGTTGGGTGCTTCGCGATTTGACAAATGCTGAAACTATACCTTCCGACAGGAATCTTGATCGCCCTTATGAGCAGTTAATCTCCTTGAATAAAAACGGAGAAAGGATTGATTATGGCTTTTCGGTTAAACTGGGAACTCCTGCTAAAAGATATACTATACCTGCAAATTATCCGACCAACAGCTTGCCTCAAAGAGCGGTTTATGATCCTCTTGAATCATCTATCGAGTATCAGAATCCATTGGATCAATGGCTTAGTTTTGTAGCTGATGAAGGAATTAATACCCCAAGCAATTGGATTCGCTCAGGAACTATAGACCACGACCCTACCAGCCAAAATACGACTACGGCAGCATCGGCTGGGGTATATGATGATAATTGGTATTACGAAGGAGCGAATGCTTCTACTTATCCTCATGGACCTTGGATAGATTCCAATGAAGTATTTGAAAAAATCCTGGGCGGCACATGGGCTCCTTATTGTTTGAGCGCCAACTATTCTAATAAGAACCCACCTGCGGGGTCGGCTCCTTATGTATATGGTCCGGGTTTCAGGTGGAGAAATTACCAGCAGTCGGCAACGGCCGCTACACCGCCTCAAAACAACCTGCATAAGGTGGCAAGTGTTGATATTGTAATAACACCCGATAAAAATAAGTGGACCCAATGTGTTGTATTTGAAACAGGAGAAGATGATGGTATCAACGAGGGAGCACAATTTGCACCCAACGGTAAAGCTGCTCGTAAAGGGCAAATTCGCATGCGTCATTCATGGGATAAATCGAACCGTTATGTGGATGGCTCTCAGGGTCAACCCGCGGACACCGGTCGTTCCTGGTTCCCGGGATATGCTATTAATATAGAAACCGGTGAACGGTTAAATATCGCTTTTGGAGAAAGTTCCGATCAGGGCGATCAGAACGGAAGAGATATGATATGGAATCCTACAGAGAATTTGTACACTCCGGTAGGTGACCTTCCTTACTTTGGAGGTAAACATTTCATTTATGTGATGGATACCAAATACGATAAAGGTGCTGCCGTTCAGCGCTTGCTGTTGGATAATTATACTATTCCAACTGCAACACCGCAAAATATTCCTGCAGCATTAAGGTCGGTTTACTACGGACTGATGTGGACCTCTATTCCATACCTTACAAGAGGATACAGTTTTGCAGAAGGACATATTCCTCCTTCGGAAATAAAAATAAAACTGAGGGTAGAAAAACCATATAACCGGTTAGCTACTGTTTCCACTTCAGGAGATTCTTTGCCACGTTACCGTTTTAGTACAAAAGGCATGGGCGCCACTGAAAAAAATCAGGAGGTTGCTGAAAGCGCCTGCGATATGATGAGAGCAGTTCCGAATCCTTATCTGGCATACTCGGCTTATGAAACTGACCAGAACAGCAACAGAATAAAGATTACTAATCTTCCCAATAAATGTAACCTAACTATTTATGCTTTGGATGGCACGCTTATACGAAGATTGAGCCGTGCAATTGATGTGGATCCCGCTACTAACAAGCGTATTGATATTTCTGACGGGGCTTCAGGCAATGAAGTGAACCTGGATAATTCCATTGACTGGGATTTAAAGAATGACAAGGGAATTCCGGTAGCCGGAGGAGTTTACCTGATTCACATTGATGCTCCGGGAATTTGTGAGAAAACGATTAAATGGTTCGGAGCTGTAAGACCTGCAGATACATCTAATTTCTAAAAAATTTAAAGCAGATAGTATGAAGAGAATTTTAGCAACACTTGCAATCGCTGTTTTAGCTGCCTCATCGGCATACGCAGGCAACCCCGATAGAAGGGGTGAAGCCGGAGCGTATGAATTGAATATGAACGGCTGGGCGCGCTCCTCCGGTTTCTGGAGCATGAACACAGCCGGCATTAAAGGGCTGGAAAGCGAAAGAATAAATGTGGCGGGGCTCGCTTTTACCAAGAAAACTGAAATTGCTGCAGCTTATACGCTCTGGCTTCAGGGTTCGGGAGTGGGTTTAGCACATGTGGGTGTTGCTCAAAATTTTAAGGAAACAAATGTGATTGCTCTAAATATTCAGGCGTTGAATTTTGGAAGTATTGAAAGAACAACCACCCAAAGCCCTGAAGGTGGTTTGGGAACTTTTAAACCTACATTCCTGAACATTGGCCTTTCCTATGCTAAGTTGTTCTCCAATAGTATTTCGGGGGGAATTACCCTGCGAATGATCAATGAAAGCTTAGGCAATTTGAATGCCTTTGGTTTTGCTGTAGATGCCGGTTTGCAATATGTAACCGGCCCTAAGGATAATATTCACTTTGGTGTGGCGCTTCGCAATGTGGGCACTCCTATGAAATTTAAAGGCGATGCTTTAGCCAACTCTGTTCAAATTGTTTCTTCCACTACTTATCAGCTTACGGTTGAAAACAAACCCAACAAATTTGAATTGCCAACGCAGCTCAACATCGGGGTTTCTTATGATATATGGATGGGAAAGAAAAAAGAGATAGAGCCAAAAATTTATAAACAGGATTACAGGCTGACTGTTCTTGCTAATTTTACTTCCAATGCTTTCGGATACGATCACTACGGTGTAGGACTTGAATTAGGCTGGAGAGAAATTATGATGCTGCGCGCTGCCTATCGCTTTGAAACCGGCCAGTTTAAAGATGCAACCAGGCTGAACGCATATACCGGTTTAGCCGCAGGAATAACTTTTGATGTTCCTTTAAAGAAAGACGGGCCACGTTTAGGAATTGATTACTCTTTCCGCGCTACCCAGCCCTTCCAGGGAACGCATGCCATTGGTTTGCACTTTAATTTGTAATTCATAAGTTTGCATTACTAAAACATTCAGACGCCCTTCCAGCGGGGGGCGTCTTTCCTTTTTTTCAGCGATTAAATGATAGGAGAATACGTGAATAGTTTGTAATCGAAAGTTGAAACTAAAAATCAAAAAACATGTCAGATATATTTTACATGACCAAAGCGGGTCTGGAAAAACTTCAGGAAGAAGTGAAATACCTTAGAACAGTCAGAAGACCAGAGATTGCCAAAGCCATTGCCGAAGCCCGCGAAAAAGGCGACCTGTCGGAAAATGCCGAATACCATGCCGCCAAAGAAGAGCAGGGGCACTTAGAAGCCAAGCTTTCGGAAATGGAAACTAAACTTACCAATGCCCGCATTATGGATGAAGGCATGATGGATGCTTCCAAAGCCGGTATTCTTTCAACCGTGGAAGTAATGAACAAAAAGATGAATAAGAAAATGACCTTCATGCTTGTTTCGGAGGCCGAAGCAAATTTGAAGGAGAACAAACTATCCATCAGTTCGCCTATCGGCAAAGCCATTTTAGGTAAAGCGGTAGGAGAGAAAGCCAAAGCAATTACTCCGGGCGGTGTAATTGAGTTTGAGGTTTTGAAGATTTCAATTTGATGCGCCATGGCATCTATCTTCACCAAAATTATTAACGGAGAGATTCCCTGCTATAAAATAGCCGAAGACGAAAACTATTTTGCCTTTCTCGATGTTTTCCCCTTGGCCAAAGGGCATGTGCTGGTGGTTCCTAAAAAGGAAACCGATTACATTTTTGATTTAGAAGACGAGACCCTGGCAGGGCTGCTGGTGTTTGCCAAAAGAGTAGCGCTGGCCATGGATAAGGCAGTGCCCTGTTCGAGGGTGGGAGTGGCGGTTATCGGTTTAGAAGTGCCCCATGCCCATGTTCATCTTGTTCCGCTGCATTCGGTAGAGGATATAAATTTCAGCCGCCCTAAAATGAAGTTGGAGAAAGACGAAATGGAAGCCATTGCGGCCCATATTCGCCAGCATATTGCATAGGTTTTCCGGCAGGGTGAATCAAAACTTCTTACCCTTCTCCTTTTCCAATTTGGCCATATACAGGGCATCCAGATACTTTCTTTTTTCCTTGGGGTCTTTATCGAGCCAGTCGGCTGTCAGGTCAAATTCTACCAGCTCCATAAAGCGTTCGTTCCAGTCTTTCCATAAAGTGTATTGCAGGCGCATGAAGTAAACATACACATCCCACCAGGCGGCATCCATTTCGAGCAGGTCGGGTACTAGTTTCAGCAGCGGGGTTTGCAGGGTTTCGATAAAATCTTCCTGTAATTTTTTCTGCCGGTTAAAGACCTCCCATTTTTCGGCATTCCATTTATCTACATCCTGCTGCACCCGTTCAGGTGTCCAGTTGCGATAAACATGTTGCTTTATCTGTTCTTCCACGCTTAGCAGCCTCCGCGGCCGGTGCCAGTCTTCTTTCCATTGCAGTATTTGAGGATACAAGCCGGGCAGGGCTTGTGCGGGCGACAGGCCTTCGCTGGTTTTAGAAAGTATCATCCACATTTCTTCCATCAGTTCAAACATGCGTTGTTCAATGTTTTGGGCTATGTGGGGTTCAAAGCTGGGGTGGGCGGTTACCAATTGGGGATATTGCTGCTGCAAAAGCTGGCGCAGGTGGGGCTCGGTGTTGCGCTCGTATTCTTTCCAGGTACAAACAAAGTGCAGGTAGCCCTTGCTTTTTTCAAGGGTCGTTTTCACCTTGGGAGGCAACTGTTGTTTGTTGGTTTCAAACCAGCTTTCAAAATCAGAAAAGGTCATCTTGTATAGTTTCACAAATGTATGACCATTTGGTATAAATACAAAGAACGGGGGTGGGCATTCTGATCGTAGGCTTCACCTCGCAATACCGATAACTATCAGCACGGTTCAGCCTGCCTGCCGTACAGGCAGGCATGGCAGCAATTATCTTTAGCCCAAACTGAGGCAAACCCATTTTCGTGTGTTTTGGTCTAATTTGGGTAGTGTCTCAGTTTGGGCTAAAAAGAATTGTTGTCATCCTGAACCGTCCCGATACTTATCGGGATTGCGAGGTGAAGGAACTTGTATTTAATACAAGATGGTTCGCTACGGAAACCTTCGCTCACCATGACAACCCCTTGTACATTGTTTGCGCCAAAATGAGTCACTACTCTAATTTGCTTCACTTCACTAATCTGACAAGAAATTTCAAAATTAATTCTGATAACTTCAATAACCGAATAAATAACTTCTCTAATCGGATAAGTAACTTCACTAATCGGTTAATAGGTTTTACTAATCTGATAATTAACTTCATTAATCAGATAAGCAACTTCGTTAATTGGATAAGCTACTTCTCTAATCGGTCAATAGGTTTTAAACATCTGTAATGAAACTTCAACAAACGAATAGAAAAATTTTTGGTGAAGTGCTATAAATATGTTGCGAAATATGTTATACATTTGTTGAAGTAATAGAAAGTAAGTTTGAAGGCAGCATAAGAATCAGCGAAGTAGGGCCTATCGGGTTTGAAATTACGTGATGATGGACGGTATTTTCTCAAAATACTGCGAAATGAGTTTGTGGTGTAACGAAGTCGGTTGATTTCGGTTTGAAAGTTCGGAGAGGTGTAGTGAAGTTGAAGTGTAAATCCGTTTTTACAAGCAATAAACCCTTTTTATGGCCACCGAACAAGAACCCAAAAAGAAAAGCAGGAAGAAAGAAATTTTCAGGATGAATAACGAACTGGACGATGCCCACCTGTGCGAAAAAAGCCGCGTGTGGCACGCGCTGTTTGGCGACCGCCTGGCACAGTTCAGTGCCTTCGATTCGCAACTGGATGCCGCCTTCGCCCTCAACTGGCTTGCCCAAACCGAGGCTTTTGAAGCTTTCCCCACCGATAGAACAATACTGGCCGGCATTGAAGAAAAAACAGCCGGTATAGCCCTTAAGGTAAAGGCCACCCGCCTGGTGGTGGACGACCTGGAGTATTACACCGATCGGGCTTTTCCGGAGGACGCACGCATTAAACTTGAGTTCGGTTTTGCGCGCCTGCGCTGGGGCATTACCAAGGGCGATGGCCGCTGGGTGTTGCCTTCTTTTACCCTGGGCAAGGTAATGCAGGATTACCTGCCCCAGCTTTTGGCGGCCGGCCTGCCTGTCAATTTTCAAACCGGGTTCAATACCGCCCTCGATAACCTGGGCACGGCCGAGGTGGACCAGGAATATGAAAAGCGCCTGCGTATAAAAGCCACCACCGCCCGCATAAAAATGTACAACACACTCTATGGCATGCATGTGCGCGTGCGCAATGCGGCCCGTATTATTTTTCAGGACAATCCTACCGTGCTAAAACAGTATGAACTGTAGCGAAAAGGCGTATCAAAAACTCACACACTCGCAACCCCCTATTTAGGGTTTTTTGTTAAAGGAAGAAAAGGGAGGTGAAGAAGGTTTTGCTGCATGATAACGAAGGATGGATAAACATGAAAGGTAAAATAGCAGGCATAAAAAAGTCCCCCCGTTTCCGGGGAGACCTCACCAAACAATATGCGAAAATGTTTGCTACTTCAATGCCATGTTACGGGTTTTGGCATAACTATCTTCTATAGATAATACAAAGGCACTCTGCCCGTTGGCATCTCTTATTTCCTTGTTAATCACTAACAAGTCAGAGTTACGGCTCAACTGAGCCTGCTCTAAACCGGCCTCCCTTTGCCTCAACTCGTTTTTAGCATCCACTACCTGTTGCGCGTATAGCACAGCTCTCGGTTTACCTTCGGCTAAATCAGCATCCAACTTGTTCTGCGTTTCTCTTACCTCTTCGCGCTGAGCCCTAACGTCCTCGGCACGTTGATTAATTAGCGCCTGATGTTCGTGCAGCAAATCTTTTTTATCTGCTGCCAGATAAGCCCGCTCGCGTTTTAAATCGGCTTTTGCTTTTGCTAAATCGGTTTTAACCGAACTTGCTTTAATGTTGGCATGCCGTTCATCGCGGCATTGTTGTTTCAAGGCGTTTACCTTATCCTGCTGTTGGTTGATGTTTGCCAGGTCGCGGTTAATCGCCTTTTTTTGTGGAATAAAACTCTTGGAATATTTAGCAGAGCCCGGTGTACTTCCGTAAGCTATTGCTGAAGTTCCAACTGTTGCAATAAGGGTTACCATAAAGGCAACCGCTACTGACTTCAATTTTAACGCATTCATTATTGACCTCCGTTTTTTGGTTAATAAATCACTGCCCTTCTACAATTACAACGCTGCATAGCCGCTCGATATTGCCATAGCAGCCAGTTGTTTTTCAACAGTTAACAGAATAAAAAAAGTCCTTCCGTTTTACCGGAAGGACCCCTCACCCCACGCCATGAAAAGCGTGTTTAACTTAAAGTAATTTCACCTTGACCAACTACCTGCCCTGATTGCAGCACCTGCACCTTATATTTTCCGGGCTGTTGAATATTCTTGCCCCAATATACCACCACAGTTTTATTGGTTTGGTTGTAATCAATTTCAGCTTTCTTAGTGTAAGCTATCGGCTCCGGAGTCTCGGCCGACTGAATAGTTCCCGAACCTTGATCGGCTACCGCAATAGTTTCGCCTTTAGGGTTTATAATTCTTACATATAAATCTACCTGTCCCGGATCAATCACTTTGTTCTCTCCGGTTTCGAACCTGATGCGAAGGTTTTCAGTCGCCTTTGCTCTACGCACTTCCACCTCTTTACCATTGCTGCGTGTTTTCACGGCTGATACGTCCACCTTTGCAATAGGAAGCAAAGAACCTACCGCTACCTTTTTAGAAAGACCGGTGTTTTGCTCGGTCAATTTAGTAGTGGTGGCTTTCTCCGTATCTAAATCAGTAGAAAGCTTTTGGTTAGAAGCCATCAACTCCTGATTTTCGCGGGTAAGCTGATCTACCTTAGCAGTCATATCTGTAATAGAAGACTCATACTCGGCAATCATCTTTTTCGCTTTTTTCAATTCGGCCGCGCTCATATTGTTGTTAGAAAGTAACTTTTGGATTTGCTTTTTCTGCTCGTCCATTTGTTCCTGCTTAATAGCAAGAGACTTATCTAACTCAGAATTCACGCCTTTAAATTGCTCTACTTCTGTATTACGGATATTAAGCGTATCGCTTAAGTCTTTGAATTGTGTTTGCAATTCAGTTCGTTGAGAAGTGAGGTCTGTTGTTGTATTTCTCTCGTTGAAATACATATAGAAAGTAATACTATTAATGAGCAGCAGCACTACTATAATGCTGAAATAAACTCTTTTGTTTACTGCTCCGCTTTGATTGGTTTCCATACTTATTTGGTTTTAATTAAGAAATAAGTAAATCTATTTTGCATATGCTGTGTTTGGTTATTATAGAGTTGTAACGCAGGCCGTGTTTTAATTATTGTGTGTAACCGGATAAAAAAATTTGGGAGCTTGGATTTTTACACTGTTTTCAACAAAAACGCGCTGTTTTTGGTTAAAAACACAATGTTGAATGTTATAGAGTTACGATATTGCCGATATAATTATTTTTGAGAAAGACGTGATTTAACACAATACTTCCAGAGGAATACAAGTTTATATGGGCTTCTCCTTTTTAAAATGGTTTAAGGACATCTCTATAGCCAAAAAGCTATACTTCACAGTTGGCATAATGGCATTGCTTATAGCCGTTGAGTTAGTCACCCTGTTTTTTGCTATCAACACACTTTCTTCGGTAAGGGCTTTTGTTGCCGGTGAAGGATTATGGTCTAAAGCACAGAAAGACGCTGTTTATCATCTTCGTAAATATGGAAGGACCCATGATGAGAAAGAATATTTAAAGTTCCAGGAGTTTATGAAAGTGCCCTTGGGAGACCGCAAAACGCTGATGGAGTTGTCCAAAGAAAATCCGGATTTGGAGGTGGCGCGTCAGGGGTTTATTGAAGGCAGAAATCACGCGAATGATGTGGATGGAATGATAAAACTGTTCACCCGGTTTTATTGGGTCTCTTATATTAATAAAGCCATTACCATCTGGAAAGAGGCAGATCTTCAAATTACCCCGTTAATACAGATAGGGCGGCAAATACATTTATGGATAGATGCGGATGTAAACTCGCATACACGCATTGACAAGTTGCTAAATGAAGTAGATGAAATAAATGAAAAGCTCACCGTGCTTGAAGACAACTTTTCATATACCCTTGGCGAAGGTTCCCGATGGCTCGAAAATTTAGTTTTAACCTTGTTATTCATTGTAGCGTTAACCGTTGAAATAAGCGGGCTTATTCTTGCCATATCTGTAAGCCGCGGTATTCAAAAAGGTTTGGATGAAATGATTACTGCTTCCCAAAGAATTGCACAAGGTGATTTAACCGCCCGGGTACAACCCTACTCAAAAGACGAGATAGGCCAGTTGGCAGTTTCTTTTAATCACATGGCCGATGAGTTATCGCACAGTACAGAGGAACGAAAAAAAGTTGAAAAGTTGTTGCGCGATTACGCCAAAAAGCTGGAGCAATCAAACAGTAATCTTGAGCAGTTTGCCTATGTAGCTTCACACGATTTGCAGGAACCCCTTCGAACTATTACAAATTTTGCGAGACTGCTGGAGGAAAAACAAAGAGACAGTTTGGATGCTACCTCGCGTAAATACATGAATTATATAGTGAAGGCTGCGGGAAGACAAAAAGCTTTGATTAAAGACCTACTGCTTTACTCCCGTATCGGAAAACAACATATTGTTGAAGATGTAAATATTAATTCGCTGCTGGCCGAAATACAGGAAGACATGTCGCTTGTTGTAAAAGAAACCAACGCTGTTATCAGCATTCAGAATTTACCGGTAATACAATCCAGTAAAATTGAAATGAAACTATTGTTGCACAACCTGTTGAGCAATGCTATTAAATACAGGAGCCCTGAAATAAATCCGGCAGTAAATATACAGGCTGAAAAAAGAGCCAACGGAGGATGGCTTTTTTCGGTATCGGATAATGGAATTGGAATTGAAAATGAGTTTAAAGAAAAAATTTTTATCATATTTCAGCGTTTGCATAATGAGAATGAATATTCGGGCACTGGCATAGGTTTAGCTACGTGTAAAAAAATTGTTGAGTTAAATGGCGGCACAATCTGGGTGGAGTCGAAACCACTTTCGGGCAGTACCTTTTACTTTACGCTTCCGAATACGTGAATTGATTATTAAAATTATTTAACCTGTTTAATTCTACCGGCTATGAAAAAATTAAATTTTGTTTTACTGATTGATGACAATGATGCCGATAATGAGTTTCACGAAATTGTAATACAGCAAGCCAACATTAGTTCGGACTTAAAAAGTATTTCGAGCAGTGTTAAAGCTTTGGATTATTTCAAAAAATGCCTGGCCACTGAAAACGACCCGGAGTTTCCTGTTCCTGAACTGGTATTTATGGATATTAATATGCCCTCCATGAATGGTTTTGAACTGCTTGACAGATTGAAGGGTATTCCCGATCCGTATCACCGCAAAAACAAAATGAAAATTTATATGCTAACCGGTTCACTGAATCCTGACGACCGCGACCGGGCTACCGAGCAGTATAATGATTTGGTTACAGGCTACAAGATTAAGCCCCTGGTGGATACTGCTTTTCTTGAAATTGTTCAAACCCACTTTAAAGATTGATAGTTGTGCGGCTTTCGGCTGAATCATTCTAAACGAATGTTAAGGAAAGCACACTGACAAGTAAGTTTGTATTCAAGCACAATAATTGCCCTGACACAACGTCTTATTTTTTGACAAAAAGAATTGCATTCGTTAGTAGCACGTAAATTGTTATTAACCTTGCTTCACTAAAACAAAAACAAAATGGCTGGAATCTGGATAATAACGATTGTGTTTATGCTTGCAAGCTGGCTGGTTGGCTGGCGTTTGAAAAGCAAATTCAAGCAATATTCTGAAATTGCTTTTCGCGGCAACTTAACCGGGGCGGAGGTGGCTGCCAAAATGCTGGCGGATAACGATATAAATGATGTAAAGATTGTATCGGTAGAAGGGCAGTTAACCGACCACTACAACCCGGTCGAAAAAACGGTAAACCTGTCGCCCGAAGTTTATAGCGGCAGAAGCGTAGCTGCTGCTGCGGTGGCGGCCCACGAGTGCGGCCACGCAGTGCAACATGCCCGCGCTTATATGTGGCTGGGCATGCGCTCGAAGTTGGTGCCGGTGGTGAGCGTAACCTCCAGGTATATGCAGTGGATACTTCTTGCAGGAATACTTACCATTCAGATTTTCCCTTACTTATTGTTAGCGGGTATTATCCTGTTTGCGCTTACTACTATCTTTTCGTTTGTTACGCTGCCCGTGGAGTTTGATGCTTCGAACCGCGCATTAGCCTGGTTAGATACTTCGGGAATAACCAGCTCGCAGGAACACGAAATGGCTAAAGATGCTTTGAAGTGGGCCGCCATGACTTATGTGGTTGCCGCCCTTTCTTCGCTGGCTACTTTGCTTTATTACATTTCTATATTTATGAGAAGAAGATAGAATATAACCTTAAGGCAGAAAAAATAAATGCAAACGCCATCTTTTATAAAGGTGGCGTTTTGCTTTTTTCATGAACGCGCAGGTAAGGGCCGGTACAATCTTTTACTACTTTGCTATTTGGTAAGTGTTTTTTTGGCAGGAAAAACAACTAAGCACTAAAGCAGCAGCGGCTGCACAAATTATTTT
>JAZKEP010000005.1:5902-6631 GCA_040387015.1 Bacteroidota bacterium | reverse complement strand
TGACCCGCATGGACCTTTTCGTACGGCAGTGGCAGCAGGCTTTCTGCAGAACCGTTTTTCATGCCCGCAGGCGTGCAATTGATGATCAATTCGTAAGCCGAAAGATCAAGGTCTGAATATTGAAGGGTTGTGCTGCGACCAACCAGATCAAATGCCCTGCCTTGTTTCTGCAAACTGTATTGGATGGCTTTCGAGGCGCCCCCGGTTCCCATCACCAAAGCTCTTCCTGAATGTTTGCCGTACCAGGTTTCGAGGCTCTTTTCGAAACCATAATGATCTGTATTGTAAGCTTTCAGCATAGGGGCTCCGGAGAGTCGATCGATCAATACAAGGTTGGCGGCTCCTATCGCTTTGACTTCCTCGCTTAACCAACCGCAATAAGGTAAAATGGCTTGTTTGTGCGGGATGGTGACGTTAAGCGCAATAAGATCAGGCTGTTCAGAAATGAGGGATTGGATACCGGAAATGTCTTCAAGCGGAAACAGCTGGTATGACCAGTTGTGTAGATTCAGCAAGCGGAATTTTTCTGCAAAGTATGCCGGTGAAAAAGAATGCGAAAGCGGGTATCCGGTAAGACCAAGCAGTGGCATGGCGGTAGATGGTTATGAAGCCTTGCCCGGCTGTTTTTTCATCCTGCCCCTGACAACTTCTACGAGAATTGGCAGCAATGAGATGCCGATGATACCAAAGATCACAATCTCGAAGTTATTCTGTATAAAAGGCAGATTG
>JAZKEP010000005.1:3126-5892 GCA_040387015.1 Bacteroidota bacterium | reverse complement strand
AACCCAATAGGCTAACTCCTCCTACCCATAAAATGGCGCCTAGTATACAATTGATGATGTATTTTCGGTATTGCATGGAACCTGCACCAGCCACGAAAGGTGCCACGGTGCGCACGATTGGAACAAACCGGGCAATGATGACTGTCTTGCCGCCGTATTTTTCGTAGTAAGCCTCTGTTTTTTCGATGTGTTTGCGTTTCAGGAACAGTATTTTCTCTTTGCTTTTGATCAGCTTGCCAAAATACCTGCCGATAAAATAGTTGGTATTGTCGCCCATTAATGCAGCGAGTATCAGCAGCGGAATAATGATGGCGATGTTGAGGTTGCTGCCAGGGGAAGCGGCAAGGGCACCCGCTGCAAACAACAGCGAATCTCCAGGCAACAATGGCATAACGACCAAACCGGTCTCGACAAAAATAATTAAGAACAAGATGCCATATATCCAGACGCCGTACTCCACGGTCCAGGCGCTGAGGTGGTGGTTGAGGTGCATCAGTATGTCCAGTCCCTGCTTGATTACTTCCATGCGGCAAAAGTAAGTACAAGTCGGGAATTGTCCTAATCTGCGGCTTTATGCATGGATTCGATGCTCGTATTATTATTTTCTATAACGACCAATACTAAACGGCTTGGTATTTGCGTTGTTATAAGTATGAAAAAATCAGTTGTATATATGGGCGTATTAATCGCGCTGCTCACATTTGCCAGCAGCTGCGGAGGAAGCAAGAGTCTCGCAGGTCGTAACACCAGGACTAATTGCAGTAATTTTTAAAAAATCTCTATCTTTGCCATTGTTAATATGCGAAAAAGCCTTCTCATTTTAGGTATCATGTCCTTTTTGTTCCTTTCTGTAGAAAGTTGCGGAAGTGGTAGGGGCGTAGGCAAAGGCAAACAAAAAAAAGGCTGCAATTGCGGCTTTTAAAAACTAGGATATTATAGAATCTCACTCCCATGGTCCGGTGTTCTACACCGACCATATGTATCTATGTAGTGGGCGGTGGAACACGCATTCGCGTCGACTTTAAGCAGCCATGCACGTGAAAGAATTCGTTCCAGAAGAACTTTTTGTCGCTTGACGCAAGCGACTCCCCCTTTGAAGGCGCGCCCCGTAGTGCACTACGTACTACTACTGGGGTGGCGTAGGGGGATGTGGCGGATTTACCCGTAAACACTAGCTAAACACGAAGCACGTAAGGCCAATCTTCCCTGTCATCCAAGTGCCCGTACTTCAATCCATACGAATCTCTCCCGCGGTTTGGTGTTCTACACCAACCGCCCGCGAATCATGTCTCGATTGTAAACCAAGAACAGTATTAATGAACCAAATTGTAACTCTGTCAGGACGGGCCACTCGTCTTATTACGGGATATTCCCCTCCGATGGAGGGGATTTAAGGGGTGGGTCCCTCGCTCTCAGAATATAAGTCTTCACACGAACTCCGGAGCCCTGCCCCTGCCTCTCCCGTAGTATTGCACCACAGGACTGGAGCTCCAAGGAGGAGAGTCTATCCCTTTAAGAAATGAATCCTGCTTGATTTACTTTCATCTAACGACATTACATCGTGTTTGGTGAAAACACACAACCACGGGTGTAGACTGGTTTTCGACTAGAAGACCCACAAAGGAAATTAAAGATATTCAAGTGATTGCGAATATTCTATATATTTGTATTCTGACAATGGCTATAAGTGTTAGGTGCCACTTTTAGTAAGACAGAGAAACAATGCCAAAACGCAAGAATTTAAATGGACTTGGGCACAACCTGACAAAAAGTTTTTTCGGGACAGAACGGTATTACAAATGCGGTTACATGGCAGACTGGCTTTTAAATGCAGCAAGGCAACTACAACTAACAGAAGCAACAATTGACATATTGAATCAAACAATTCATCCACCGGAATTAAACCTGTATCCGCTGATATTCCATCTTAAGGACTTACCTATTATTATTGAAAAGGAATTAAGGGCAAATGGTTTTCCTTCCGACTTTATTTCAGACGCGAAAATCCGTATTGAATTTACAGGTCCTCATCCTCATGGCACGACAATATCTTGCTTTCCAACTTTGACTGATAAAGAAGGACATAAATACCAGCCGGGACGGATTTTTGAAGAGGCTTGTGAAGCTAAATTCAACCCGTTTGACTCTGCAAACATTTATCCTGATAAACCATCTTTCTTTGATAGAATAAAATCAATTTTCAACTAATGGATGCATCCGAGCATAAGAAACTTTATAATGCCATTGACGAAATACTTTGGAATGACTGGGACCCGATCGGGGTAAATGGCATCGCACCACGAGACGAATACCAAAGTTATACGCCGATTATTTTTAAGTTAAAAACTAATGGTGCGGACAAAGAAGCAATTGCTAAAAGATTACATGAAATTGAAACAGTTACAATTGGCGTTATAGGTAATTTGGACCACTGTCGAGAGATTGCAGGCAGAATATTGAATTTGCAATGAGGGAAAGGAACGCAATATATAGCCATTTAAGATAAAGATGGGAGATTAATTTAACTATAAACAAAAATATGAATTTTCAAGATTTAATCGGAATGTTAAAAAGCAAAAAGTTAACTTTTGAATATGCTGAAAAAATTTTCCCTGAGATAGACGAACCCCAAATAATTGAACTTTTTATGGAAAATGAAATTAATGTTGATTCTGAAATATTATTTATAGATGGTGATGCGATTGACCATGAATTGTGGATTGAACGTGATGGAATTCAATATGTTAATTTCTTTCCCTTATATCT
>JAZKEP010000005.1:1635-3116 GCA_040387015.1 Bacteroidota bacterium | reverse complement strand
AAATGGTTGAAGAATATTTTATATCCAATCCTAATAAAAGTGATATCGAAATCGCACAAAGAATAATTGAATATCGGGTGAACGATGCATGATGGGGGTAGTGCTACAGAAGAGTTGTTTGGACTTGATCTCGCCCCATAGTTTGGGTGACGTCGTGTTTTGTGAAAACACACAACCACGGGTGGAGACTGCTATTCGACTAGAACACCACTCCCGCGGTTTGGTATTCTGTCACCAACCGCCTGTGGATTACCGTCGCTCAAATAATGCAAATTCTGGTGCAATTCCGGAACGTATTCTTAAAATAAAATCATCGGACATTTAAATTTGTTTTGGTATATAAACCTGAGACATAATTGCGATCTCTGCTTCTTTCTCTGAATCAATTTGTGTGTCTAGAATTTGTTTCATAAATGAAATACAAAGTTTTATACCTTCTTTTTCTGAAATAATATCTTTAAGGAAGATTTTGTTTTGATCATCATAAACTTCTGGTAAGCAAATTTGAATATAAGTCATTAAATTTTTGCTCTTTTCAAAAATTCTGTATTTAACAATGCCTTTACCGTCTATTTTTATTTGGCTACTTTTTGATGTAAATTTATCAATTGTCCCAGATTTATTCCAGGTAGCTAAATGTTTATTTATATATACACTATCCCAATCATCAAAAATAGGAAAATGTAAGAGCAAATTCCTAACAAAACTAAATAGATCATCAATGATAAAACCCTCTAGCGGTGGCCTGCCTCCATTTTTGATGTACTTAACATAGTATTGGATCGGTTCATACCCTAGGAGTTCTTTATACACTGAAAAAATTTCTCTTATTTTGTAGAATCTATGTTCGGGTTTTTCATTGAAAAATTCTTCTTTGCACAGTTCATCATAAAGATCAAAGAATCTATTATAAAAAAGAGACAATGCCAATTGTTCCTTTTCATTTGGTCTAATTTCTGAGGCATTGTCCATAACGCAATTATACTAAAAACTAAGGACAAAAATAGAGTGTCATTTTAAAACTCGGTTACAAAAAAGAACCTGCGCCGTAGCGCAGGTTCTGATAAATAGATAGATTAGTTTGGAGATTCTGTGACTGTTTCAGGTTGCGGTTCTGGCGTTGCAGGTTTAAGCGTAATGTTCTTAATGCTGAACGCGCCTGAATTGACTACAACGGCTGGAATCACTTGGGTTTCATAGCCCTCCGCTTCAACAAGAAGTGAGTAGGTGCCTGCGGCAAGCTGCGTGAAACGGTAGTTGCCTGCATCATCGATATAAGCTTCATCACCATTTTCCTGTAAACTGATGACCAGGGATTCTATCTGGCTCACCGGCATCTGACCGTTTGATATAAGTCCTTTGATACCTGCCCCCGATTTGCCACTCATCACGTCGAGCAAGGAACTGAAGGAGAACTTTTTAGTTTTAACGGCATCTCCCCTGAAAATTACTTTGGCATCAGCGAACATCTTAACCAGGTC
>JAZKEP010000005.1:0-1625 GCA_040387015.1 Bacteroidota bacterium | reverse complement strand
AGTAATGCACTGTGTTTTTGGATGAATAACATAGCGCTGTCCATCATGCCTGTGCACGACTCCCATTTCATTTTGATACAGTCGAGGTAGAAATCGCTGCCCATGTCTTTGTAGTGAGCCTCATGCTGATCTTCTGGCCATAGGTCAGGAATCGTCAGTTTGAGTTTACGCCAGGCGTCCAGGCATTGATTTAGCTTGTTTTTCAGTTCCGTTCGGGCGAGTTCCTGCGTGACCGTTCGTTTGGTCTTGTGCGGAATCGCCTTGACTTGGTTCAGGTCGTTTATCCGGGCCTCGACAAAGGCAGCGGTGTAAACAGGACGGAAGCTTGTGAATTTTTCGAGATTCTGGTTGCAGCTTTCCCAACCAGAAGCACAGACCGTGTACAATTCGCGGTGGGTGCATGTGAATTTTGGTTTTGTCATTTTTCTTTTTTTTAAAATGTAATTATTTAATTTATTATTCGTTGCTAGCCGTATTTAAGTCCTGTTTCCAACAGGAGGGGATTAGTTTTATGGAACTTGTTTCTGACATGCCAGGCGTTAAACTCACCCGGGTGTTAAAAAAGTGATGGCCTAAAACTAATCGGTTTGGTTCATGCCGGGATTTTTCACATCCTGAGTCAAAAAGAGGATGAAAAACATAAAATAGTTGACGTTGGGTGGCCAACAGTCCAGCTTCTGAAGGCGGCAGTTTATCATCTGAAGCCGACAGTTCGCGAACCGAAAAAGATAGTTCACGTTCCGAAGGCGGCAGTTTATGATCTGAAAGCGACAGTTTAGTATTCGAAGCCGACAGTTTACGCTCTGAAAGCGATAGCTTAGGATCGGAAGCCGACAGTTTACGATTCGAAGGCGACAGTTTATGATGCGAAAGCGACAGTTTACGTTCGGAAGCCCATAGTTTACGATTCGAAGTAAAAAGTTCAGGTTCCGAAATAGAAAGTTTGGGATACGAAGTGATAAGTTGACGCTCGGACGTTTTCAGACTATGTGCAGAATGGTTTTTTAACGGTTTTATTAGGTTTGCGGAGATTGCAGGGCAGGTTATGTGGTAGTGTAAAGCAGATTGTGTAAATGCTTCCGTCCCTTGTATAAATCTATGAGCGCCTATATATGCCAGTGACATATTTCCGGAAAATGTTCCATTTTGTAACATGTTTCCTTGGCTCTTTTTATTTGGATGATATCTGTGTCGCATACTTAAAATTTTTAAACGATCATTTTTCGTTTCTCAAATCTCAGCAGACTGACAGCATAAAATCAAATAATTTCAGAAAATAGTCGACCCTTTTAACCGTTGGTATAGGCAAACCGTTTTGGAGCAAATAACTGGATCAATTTTCTTATAACTGGATTGATTTAATTTTGGCTCGCAAAACAAACTATTAAAATGTGGGTATATTTTTACAATTATGATCACTAATAAGCGTCCAATAAATCAGAAAGACGTCGTGAAAATGAAAATTCTCACAAATTTTATGTTTTAAAAGGGGGTGAAATGGGGGGATTACCACGCCTTACGGATGCCTTAGCTAAAAATAACCGCTATGAGTAGAGAAGGTGTGGCGAAGAAAAAGTCCCTCTATTTTGGCAACAACAGACGGTATGAAAAGAAATTGATAAGTC
>JAZKEP010000004.1:0-4399 GCA_040387015.1 Bacteroidota bacterium | reverse complement strand
TTTAGAATTTGGTATTTTGGAAAATGCACCCACGCGATTGGAACGTTCTGAACACCTAATTAGAGAAATGATCCTAGGCAGAGGTTTATAAAAATGATTTGGTACGACAGAAAAGACTTGAGGAGTTGGATTTTACAGTAGTAAGATTTGACGATGAGGACGTATTACAAAACATCGATTATGTGGTTAGCCATATTGAATATACTATCGGAAAGTTAAGTAATATCCACCCCCTTTGATTCCCCCACCAGCGGGGGACAGCATGACGCCGATAGCGACCTGCCAAACATGATGTGCAATTTAGAATTTGGTATTTTGGAAAATGCACCCACGCGATTGGAACGTTCTGAACACGTAATTAGAGAAATGATCCTAGGCAACATGCTATAAGCGCCCAATCTCCCCCGCTGGCGGGGGAATAAAAGGGGGTGGATTTTAAGCCGCAGATGCTTTTATTGGTTTTATGGCGCACCTTAAAGATTCAGGTATATCCAAAGGTGCCGAAGTAATGTGATAGGTAGTGTGCTTTATAATATGTTACATCGTATTTCTTTTTTAAAAAGATTTGAGTTTAATGGTGTAACAAACCCTAGCACTAAATTATTTTCCAGGGGAATAGACCTCGGTGATAACCTGTAATAACGAGTTTGGTAGACCAGCAAAATTAACGTACTTTTAGTTCAGGATCTACATAATGGGACTTGATAATTCTTCTGATCATGAACTGCTCTCGCTCTTAAATAAAGGTGATCGAAATGCATTTGCCGAGATTTATGAACGTTATTGGTCATTGTTGCTAAGGCATGCCATTGGAATGTTGAACGACGAGGATGATGCTCAAGATGTGGTTCAGGATATTTTTCAGCTTTTATGGGAGAAACGTACAGAGCTCACGATCCATACCTCACTTTCCTCATTTCTCTATACGTCAACAAGGCACCGCATTTTGGATCGGTTTAAACACCACAAGGTTGCAGATCGCTTCCTATCAACCCTACAATCTGAAATTGAAGCAGCAACTTCAAGCACTGATGACACTATCGAAGAAAAGGAATTTGTAAAGAAATTCGAGGAGGGCTTGAAACAACTTCCCCCAAAAATGCGTCAGGTTTTTGAATTGAGTAGAATTCATGAGTATTCCTATCGTGAAATCGCCAAAGAACTAGATCTTTCTGAGAATACCGTAAAAAAGCAAATCAGTAACGCTTTAAAAATCATGCGAAAGGGGTTAAACCGAGGTTTATTTTTCTTTTTTTAACAAAATTCTCTTTTTTTCATTTTTATCTTACACAAAATCGGTTTTCAATCTTCATATATGATATACAGGTAATGTATTCGCGACATATGGAGAATAAAGAAGCCAAACAATTATTAGATAAATATCTAGCCGGAACATGCACACCAGAGGAGTTAGCAATTATTAAGCGAGCCTATAACAAGGAAATTCCAGAGGATATATCATCAATTACCGACCAGCGTTATGCCGATATGAAAACAAATATCTGGCAAAGGATAGAGGAGTCGATGGCTAAAAAAGTTTCTTTAGTTCGCCTTTGGCCAAGGATTGCAGTTGCTGCAGCCTTAGTGCTGATTGCAGGAGCAAGTATATATATATTCATAGGCAATCCCCTAAAGCAACCAATATCATCAATTTATGCTAATGATGTTGAACCTGGTGGCAATAGAGCTACGCTTACATTGGCCAACGGAAAATCCATTCATTTAAGTGATGCAAAATCTGGCGTTATCATCAAAGCAAATGAGCTTCTTTATGATGATGGATCCAATGTAGAAAATTTTATTGCTGAGGAAAGCGGAATGGCGATGATCACCACACCGCGTGGCGGAAACTACCGTATTCAATTAGCCGACGGCACAATCGTAGCACTAAATGCTGAAAGCACACTTAAGTTTCCATCGTCCTTTTCCAAAACAATAAAAAGGAGAGTAGAACTAAGTGGAGAAGCTTATTTCGAAGTTGCTAAGGACAAAAACCATCCCTTTATTGTAGCGAGTAAGGACCAAGAAGTAACCGTATTGGGAACACATTTTAATGTGAATTCATATCTTGAAGGTACTGGTACAAAGACAACTTTAGCGGAGGGGAGCGTTTCTGTGAGAACACTTGTTGGCGGTGATAGTAAGAAAATATTGCCGGGGCAACAAGCGATGCTAAACGGAGCCCGTATCAATGTTTCAGAAGCAGATATGGAAGTGGAACTCGCCTGGAAAAATGGAGATTTCAGCTTTAATACAGATCTTAAAACTATCATGAGACAAATTTCACGATGGTACGACGTAGAGATCGTTTACGAGGGAAATGTTACCGGGAAAGAGTTTCTGGGAACGGTTTCAAGGTCGAAAAAAATCACCGAAATCTTAAAATCACTTGAATTAACCAAACGTGTGCACTTTAAAGTTGAAGGAAGGAGGGTGACCGTTATGCCATAGCCATAATCCAAAGAGTGGCTGGAAAAAGAACCGGAGGCGTCGGAAGCGCCCCCGATTTATTCTGGTTAAGCTCTTAAATATGCGACCAAACACAAATTTTAAACAACTAACCAAGCAAACAAATGTATAAAATTTACTATACAAACTGGCATGGCGTAACCAACTATGCCCAAAAAGCCATAAAGGCACTATGGCGAAAATTAAATTACGATCCAAGGACAAGAAAATGGCTTATGAGGATTAATCTTACCTGTATCTTCTTAATGTTGCTATTTGTGCAGGTAGCACTGGCTAGCAAAGCACAAACCCTTAGCATGAACAAAAAGAACGCAAGTTTGATTGATGTGCTGAAAGAAATCCGTGTTAAAACGGGTTATGATTTTATTTTACCAAAAGACCTCGCTAAATCGGGAAACCGGGTAACCATTCAGGTAAAGAATGCGGAGATTAACATCATTCTTGATCTCTGTTTCGATTCACAACCATTTACTTATCAGATCAGTAATAAAATGATTATCGTAAGCGAGAAGGAGAAGTCTTTTGTAGAACGAATCATTGATCGATATCTATCTATCGAAGTACGCGGAATAATTACAGACGATAATGGTAGGGCATTACCAGGTGCTACCATAAAGGCTAAAATCAGCGGTATTCAAACCAATTCTGATGAGGACGGTCGTTTTCTATTGGAACATGTAGAAGAACGAGACAGCTTGATCATCAGTTTTTTGGGTTATCGCACAGTTGTGGTGTCTGTATTAAATAACGTAGGGACTATTAAATTGTCACTTAACGTAGAATCGCTCCTCGAAGTTGAAGTAAATACTGGTTATCAACGATTGCTTAAAGAAAGGGCTCCTGGGGCATACGTACAAGTTAACCAAGAAACTTTGTCTAAGCGGCCGGCCGCTAATCTATCCACTGCGCTTTTCGGATTGGTAGCTGGCATGCAGGGAAAAGAGAATGCAGACGGATCGGTTAACTTTTTAATCAGGGGCAACGGTTCGCTTTACGCAGATCGAAACCCATTAGTTGTAATAGACGGAATGCCAGCATCGACCAGTGATTTCTCCAACCTAAATCCCAATGATGTAGAAAATGTAACAGTGTTGAAAGACGCCGCTGCTGCATCTATTTGGGGTGCAAGGGCTGCAAATGGTGTAATTGTAGTAACAACAAAAAAGGCGAAAGCAGGAGCGTCACTACATGTAGAAGGAACAGCTTTTACACGTGTTAGCAAGCATGCTGATCTTAACCAAATGCTAACAGCGGCCAACTCAGCTGATCATGTTGGCTACGAAAAAATGGGCTTTCAAAAAGGCTGGTTCTTTTTGCCATATACTGGTTCTTTTCCCGGTGATATTGGTAAGCCTTTAACCCTAGCGCAGGAATTACTGTATGCAAATAAGGCTGGCCAGTTATCTTCATCAGAGATGAACAGGAAATTGGATAGCTTATCGCAGATAAACAATAAAACTCAATTGCAGGACTATTTGCTAAGAAGAGCGATGCTTACCCAGTACAACGTTAATATATCAAGTAGTAACGAACTATCTTCTTCATACGGTTCACTGTTGTTCGAAGATAATAAAACTAGGTTTCAGGAAACGGGTCACCGCCGTTACGGGATCAATTTTAAAAATGAGTACAAAGTTGCGAAGTTTCTTCGTTTCAATTTTGGCTTATACCTACAATATCGAGATCAGGAAAACACCGGCGCTACTGTTCAAGAACTTGCGCAACTTTCCCCGTACGAAACATTAATAAAGCCCGACGGGAGCTATTCTACAAACCTAAATGTTTTTAATCGTACCGTGTTGGGCATGCTACCACTTAGTAAGTTTCCCTATGCCGATCTTAGCTATAACTTGCTTAGGGAAGTAAGAGGAAGAGCATTTGAAACTAAAGATTATAGTGCCAGAATTCAAACAGGACTTAACATTAAACT
>JAZKEP010000003.1:0-6997 GCA_040387015.1 Bacteroidota bacterium | reverse complement strand
GGAAAATGAGTTAATTTTTACTGATGGGGCGCTTTCTTTTCTTCATGATGTGGCCTATGGGAAAGAGATTCAAGTTAGTTACAACGGTTTAAAATATTATGTTGATAGCAATAAACTAATAAACTCTCTAAACCAAATCCTTGAGAAAGGGAACTGGGAAAATGGGCTTATGAGTTTAGAACCCTCGCTAAAACAATACGCAGGGCTCAAAAAAGAATTGGGAAGTATGCAACGGTTTGCTGGCTCAATGGAAAATACGGATACGATGGTTGTGTCTGTAGCTGCAGATTATAAAAAGGCAGTTTCACTAAAACTACAAGTATATGGGTTATTGCCATCATCTGATCAGGCAGCCACGGATTTAGCGCTTCATAATGCAGTGATGGAGTTTCAAAAAAAAGTCAATTTGCCACCCACGGGAGAATTAGATGAAAAAGTAATTGCAGCACTTAACTTCCCTTTATTTGAAAGGGTTGAGCAGATAAAGCAAAGCCTGAACTATTGGCGGTGGACATCCAGAATCAAACAACCAGAGTTTATAATGGTTAATATTCCGGCTGCGCGTTTGCAGGTTGTAGCTATTGATGCCCCAGAGAAAAATATTAGCATGAAAGTGATTGTTGGCAAACCCATCACCCAAACTCCCCCTTTCGCGGCATACATATATCGTGTAATAACTTATCCTTATTGGACCGTTCCTCTAAGTATAGCTACAAAGGAAATGCTTCCTAAGATTATTAATAAAGTAACTTATTTAGAAGACAATAGTTTGCACGTATTGGATAATAAGGGAGAAGAGTTAAATCCGTCTGATATTAAGTGGAGGAAATATTCTAATAATAATTTCCCTTTTACGATACGGCAGTCTACAGGATGCGATAACTCACTGGGCATTTTGAAATTTGATATTAACTCCCCTTATGCCATTTATCTGCATGATACGAACCTAAGAGGTCTATTCGAAAAGGAGAATCGGTTTTTAAGCCATGGCTGCGTGAGGGTAGAAAAACCTATAGAACTTGCGCGCTACATCTTAGGTAAGGAATTTGATAAAGATATTGAAGAACACTTGAATCGATGTCTTAAAGGAGAAGAACCTGCTGAAATAAGATTAAAAGAAAAACTCCCAGTTCTTATCTTTTACATGCCTGCAGATATAGATGAAAATGGTGCTTTGAAATTCTATCCCGATGTATATGAAATAGGAAAGAAAGGGTTTTCTACATCCAATGTGGCTACCCCGGGTGAAGTTGGCCTTCCCGATTAGTAAATCATCTAAGAAGGGTGGATGAAGCGAGATATTTCTTGTCAGGATAATATACAAACAGACAACTTCCGTCTTTTATGATATTAATAATTTGTTCGTGTAACTCATATGGAACTGAGGGACAGCCGAAACTCCTTCCCAACCTTCCAAACTGACTGATAAACTTATTACACACATAATCAGCCCCATGCAATACAATAGCACGGTCTTCAGCTCTATCATTAAATCCCGGCTCTTCACCTTCTAATTTCAAACTCAGCCCGTGTTCACCCCGGTATGTTCCTTTGGTTGCGTAGAAGCCTAAGCTGCTTTGGTAAGATGAAGGTGTATTAGAAAAAGAACGGGCAAATTCCTCTCCTGTATTCTTACCATGCGCTACCAAACTATTGAATAAAAGGGTTCGTCTATCAAGATCAATAATGTAAAGTCGCTTGTTGTTCGAGGATTGAGTAAAATCACAGATGGAAATAATATTTTTTGATACTTCTCCTTTTGCTTTCAACTTGATCCATCCTTTAACAGCCAGGTTATACGCATTTTCATTTAATCCAAGTTCCTTTAAATGTAGTTCGGAATAGATATTTGGAGAAGCTGATATTCTTTTTGGTAATGTGATTTCGTCAGCGGGTTTAGTGAAACTGGTAAAAAAGAGGAACATTATAACCATAACCATTAAAAAAGACACAAGCGTAGTTAATCGTAGCAAATTACGTTTTGGGTTTATCATAAGTTTCTTTGTGTTCCGAAGATAAGGTATAATACCTTCCTTTTATAGGCAGTTTAATGATTTTAACGTATCGAGGATTCCAAAGTTTCCAAATAAAAAAAGTCTCACTTTTAAGGGTGAGACTTTCATTCAAAGGTATAATGTTTACCTATGCTTGAGTTATTTATGCTACTATCGGAACCACATGAACAAACATCCTGTCGTTCTTACCTTTTGTAAATTTCACTTTGCCCTCAACTACTGCGAAGATAGTGTGGTCTTTGCCTATCCCTACACCTAAACCAGGATGGTAAGTTGTTCCACGCTGACGTATAATGATATTGCCCGGTGCTGCTGAATCGCCACCGAAAATTTTAAGACCTAATCGTTTGCTGTGCGAATCGCGACCGTTCTTTACTTTACCTTCACCTTTTTTATGTGCCATGACTGATAATGATTATGATAATTAACTGATACTTTCAATTGAAATTTGAGTAAGAGATTGACGGTGACCTTGTGTCTTTTCGTACGTTTTTCTTCTTTTCTTTTTGTAGATGATCACTTTATCATCTTTCAAATGTTCCAAAATCTTTGCGTTTACTGCGGCTCCTTTTACTACAGGAGTTCCAACTTTAACGGTGCCGTTGTCATCGGTCAGTAGTACTTTATCAAAAGTAACTGTGTCTCCAGCATTTCCTTCCAGGCGATGAACGTATAACTTCTTGCCGGCCTCTGCCTTAAATTGTTGTCCTGCTATTTCTACTATTGCGTACATGATTGTCAAAATTTGGGAGCGCAAATATAACCACACAATCCAAAAAACCAAAAGGTGTTCATAATTGTAGTTTTTAACTGAATTTACAGAACGACATTACTTCTTTAAGAATTAGGTTTCATCGGCATATTTAACTAAAAGAAAAATCAAGCGGTGCCTTGCTTTTTTGAAAATTTATATCTTACCGCCATAAAAATTAATTGGAATGGACCCAATTATAGTTTTGATCGGTATTGCCTTAGCGCTAGCAGCATACCAATTGTTCCTGGTTAAAGATAATGATAAACTGGATGCTTATGGGCAGGAGGTTTACATGAAACAGAAAAGAGGATAACAATTGTTTGTTGCTAAGAGTTACATGATTAGCAGGAGATTTTGAAGATTCTCTCTGGGTGTGTAGTTATGTACTAGCGGATCGCCCTGATTGGGTTTCATGTGCTTGATTTCCGTAGCTAATCCTTTCAATTCCTTGTTTATTTTAGCGACTTAATAGTTTGCAAAATGGAAGAGCTAAAGTCATACCTTGACAATAACAAAGAAAGATTTCTGAACGAATTACTTGACCTGCTGAGGATACCTTCGGTAAGTGCCGATGAAAAATTTGCGCCCAATGTGAACAGCGCTGCCGCGTTTGTAAAAGAAAAATTACTGAAAGCCGGTGTTGACAAGGCGGAAATATGTGCTACTAAAGGATATCCAATCGTGTATGGTGAAAAAATAATTGATTCAAATCTCCCTACCGTTTTGGTATACGGCCACTATGATGTGCAACCCGCAGACCCGTATGAATTGTGGGACTCTCCTCCTTTTGAACCGGCGGTGAAAGATGGTAATATCTACGCCCGCGGTGCCTGTGATGATAAAGGCCAGATGTATATGCACGTGAAGGCATTTGAAATCATGATGAAGAATAACGTTCTGCCGTGCAACATAAAATTTATGATTGAGGGTGAGGAGGAAGTGGGTTCTGTTAATCTTGAAGCTTTTGCATTAGCTAACAAGGAGAGGCTAAAAGCAGACGTAGTTCTTATTTCAGATACTTCCATGATTGCTAACGATGTTCCTTCTATTACGACCGGATTGCGAGGTTTGACGTATTTAGAAGTGGAAGTAATTGGACCGAACCGCGATTTGCATAGCGGAGTGTATGGAGGTGCTGTTGCAAATCCAATCAATGTACTTTGTGATATGATTTCTTCGCTGCATGATAAGAACAGAAAGGTAACTATAAATGGATTTTATGATGATGTTGAAGAGGTTTCGAAAGCGGAGCGCGGGCAGATGGCTCAAGCACCTTTTGATTTGAATGATTACAAATCACATCTCGATATAAATGATGTCCTTGGCGAATCAGGATATTCAACTATTGAAAGAGTTTCCATTAGACCTACTTTGGATGTAAATGGTATATGGGGCGGTTATACAGGACAGGGCGCTAAGACGGTTCTTCCTTCAAAAGCTTATGCTAAAATTTCGATGCGCCTCGTACCTAATCAGAAAAGTGAGAAAATTATGAAGTTGTTTGAAGAACATTTTAAGCAGATAGCCCCGCCATGGGTGAAAGTGAAAATAATGCCTCATCACGGGGGGGAAGCTGCTGTTACCCCTACTGATTCTATCGCTTACAAAGCTGCTTCGAAGGCAATGGAAAAAACCTTTGGTAAAACACCTATTCCTTTGCGTACCGGGGGAAGTATTCCCATTGTTACTATGTTCGAAAGAGTATTAGGCGTAAAATCAGTATTGTTTGGTTTTGGTTTAGACAGCGATGCTATTCATTCCCCGAATGAAAAATTTGGGTTGTTCAATTATTTTAAAGGCATTGAAACCTTACCCTACTTCTATAAATACTTTACGGAATCGTTCAAAAAGTGAAGAGTTAGGAGTAATCCTTTGTTTCCAGTAGCGAAACACCCATCAAAAACTCATCAGCTTTGCGGGCGCACTCGCGACCTTCAGAGATAGCCCAAACAACAAGTGATTGTCCTCTGCGCATATCTCCGCAGGAAAATATCTTAGGATTCTTAGTGCGGTAATCGTCTGCAGCGGTTTTAATGTTTCCTCTGGCATCCAGTTCTAAGTGTAACTCGTCAATCATTCCTTCTTTTTCAGGGTGTAAAAAACCCATAGCTAACAAAGCTAATTCACAAGGCATTTCTCTTTCGGAGCCTGCCACTTCAGTAAAACTTTTTAAACTGCCATTAGGATTTAAACTCCATTCCACATCGGCAACTTTCAATGCTTTCAAATTGCCTTTGCCATCGCTAACAAATTCTTTGGTGGTAATTCCCCATTTGCGCTCGCAGCCTTCATCGTGCGAAGAAGTTGTTTTCAGCAGCATAGGATAAGTAGGCCAAGGCATTTGTGGAGTTCTTGCAACGGGTGGCTTTGGTAAAAGTTCAAACTGAGTAATTGACTTGGCACCTTGGCGGTTCGAAGTTCCTACACAGTCAGAACCGGTATCCCCTCCTCCAATCACCACTACATTTTTTTCGCTGGCAAGAATCACCTCATCTGCAAAAGTTATATTGCTTACACGTTTGTTTTGTTGTTTCAAAAACTGCATGGCAAAATAAACTCCCTTCAATTCTCTTCCCGGAATATCAAGATTGCGGGGAACGGTGCTTCCTCCTGAAAGAATAACGGCCTGATTATCGTTGAGCAAATCTTTTATAGAAACATTAACTCCCACGTTGGCATTGCATTCAAATCGAACGCCTTCTTCTTCCATCAGTTTAATTCTGCGGTCTACCACCCACTTCTCTAGCTTAAAATCAGGAATGCCATAGCGCAAAAGCCCACCGGGTTTGTCATCGCGTTCATAAACAGTTACTGAATGACCCGCATAATTTAATTGTGCCGCTGCTGCCAGGCCCGCAGGGCCTGAACCAACTACAGCTACTTTGTTTCCGCTTCTTACTCTTGGAATCTGCGGTTTCACAAAACCTTTATCGAAAGCAATTTCTATGATGTGTTTTTCAATTTCCTCTATGGTTACAGCAGGTTTGTTGATGCCTAACACACAGGCTTCTTCGCATGGTGCGGGACATATCCTTCCGGTAAATTCAGGAAAATTGTTGGTGCTGATTAAAGTGTTGTAAGCATCTTCCCAACGTTCATCAAATACTGCGTCGTTAAACTCAGGAATGAAATTCCCAAGGGGGCAACCGTTATGGCAAAATGGAACTCCGCAATCCATACACCGTGCTGCCTGCTTATTCAACTTATCAGCAGGGAAACGTTCTACGAATTCTTTGTAATCACGAACCCGTTCCTTCACGGGTCTCTTTGACGGTAACTCTTTTGTAAATTCTAAAAATCCTGTTGGCTTTCCCATTCTTATCTTAAAACTTTTTCTAATTGCTTTTTCTTTGCTGATAAAACTGCTTTATAATCTTTCGGGAACACCTTTACAAAATACTTCAGGTGTTCTTCAAAGTCTTTCAATATTAAATTGGCCACTGAACTACCTGTGTAATTAAAATGATTGGTGAGCAGTTTCTTTAGCACTGTAACATCTTCTTCATCGGGAGCTTCAAGATGCACCATTTCGGTGTTGCACATCTTATCAAAATTGCCTTTAATGTTATAGACATAAGCAATTCCCCCACTCATACCCGCTGCGAAATTCCTTCCCGTCTCTCCTAAAATAACAGCAGTTCCTCCGGTCATATATTCACAACCGTGGTCGCCCACTCCTTCTACAACAGTAGTAGCTCCTGAATTACGAACGCTGAATCTTTCACCCGCTTTACCTCTTATATATGCTTCACCGGAAGTAGCACCGTAGAAAGACACATTACCGATAATGATGTTTTGTTCAGGAGCAAAGCCTGCATTTTTAGCAGGATAAATAATGAGTTTAGTTCCCGATAATCCTTTGCCGAAATAATCGTTGGCATCGCCTTCCAGTTCAAAGGTTACCCCCTTTGTGCCGAACGCACCGAAGCTTTGTCCCGCAGAACCTTTAAAGTTGAAATGAATAGTATCATCACTCAAACCTTCTTTACCATACTTCTTGGTAATTTCATTTGAAAGAATGGCACCTGTAGCACGGTCTGTGTTCTTTAGGGCGAAATTACCTTTCACTTTCGTTCTGTTTTCCAAAGCAGGTTTAGCAATTTCCAATAACGAAAAATCTAAAACACCTAGTAAGCCATGATCCTGTTCTTCCTGTTTATATAATGCAGTTGACTCAGAGGCTGGTTCTTTATACAACACAGGCGAAAGATCAATCTTCTGATGTTTC
>JAZKEP010000002.1:0-4222 GCA_040387015.1 Bacteroidota bacterium | reverse complement strand
ATATTGGACCTAGAAACTGTCATCACAGAACAGTATCCCAAAGGATTAGGTAACACCTGCAAGGAAATTCAACTACCCGAGAACCCGGTAGTTATCGAAAAGCTATGTTTCAGCTGCATGCTGAACGAAACGGTAAGCGAACAGTTAAAGCTTACCAATATTAAATCCCTGATCATCTGCGGAGCAGAGGCGCATATATGTGTTTTAAAAACCGCGCTAGATGCAGTTAAAGCAGGTTATGAGGTGCATGTAGTTGCCGATGCCGTTTCTTCCCGCACATCCGAAAACAAACAATTAGCATTAGATAGAATGCGCCAGTCAGGAGTTTTCATTACCACTACCGAAATGATTTTATTTATGCTACTGGATCAAGCAGGCACCGATGAGTTCAAAGCTATCAGCAAGCTAATTAAGTAATTGCACCCACGCAGTAATCATTCAAAATAATCAGGGAAGTCTATATAGCGGTGGCAGATATACTATACCTTACAACAGGAGGTGTAATCAGCCTATCAATCTACCACCGAGAAAATAAAGGACGCCTAACTGCAAATACCGCATGTATGAGAGCAAACATTTTACAATTCTGAGTAAACCTTATCTATTGTGAAGTAATGGCCGCTTGACCGACCATTTATTTAGATTACAACAAATTGGCAATCATTGAAGGAAAGATACCTGCCAGTATGGTGAGAAGTGTGCAAACAATAATCACAAAACTATAAGCTGGCTTTAAGTCAAAAGCAGTTTCTGTTGTTTCCTTAGTGAACATTGCCATGATAACTTTAAAATAATAGTAAACCCCCACAATTGAATTGATAACAGCAAAAACGACTATGGCAAGATGACCCGTTCTTATCGCTTCACTGAAGATATAATACTTGCCAAAGAAGCCGGCAAAAGGTGGAATACCTGCCATAGAGAGCATAGCAATAGTAAGTGCTACAGCCAGTAGAGGCTTCCTTTTCCCCAAACCGTTGAAGGCATCAAATTTTTCAGAGCCTGCGTTGGCTGCTACAACAATAGCAATGGCAAAAGCGGCCATTGAAGAAATACCGTAAGCAAAAGAATAGTAGAAAAGGGCGTTGTCAGTTTTGCCATAAAGGGAAATGATACTCAGCATCATATAGCCGGCATGAGAAATACCGGAGAACGCAAGCATGCGCTTAAACGAATCCTGATTAAGAGCAGAAAAGTTCCCGACAACAATAGTGAGCGCAGTAACCGCACTAAGTACCCAGGCATAAGTTGGAAAAGAAGATATTAAACTGCTACTGAACAAACGATAGAAGGCAGCAAAGGCTGCAATCTTAGCAATAGTTGCCATCATTGCTGTAGTAAGAGTTGGAGAACCTTCATACACATCGGGTGCCCAGAAATGAAAGGGAGCCGCAGATACTTTAAACAGCATAGCAATCAAAATCATTCCTGCACCTATAAAGAATAAAGGAGAAGGAGGGGCGCTTGCAGCATAATTACTGATGCTTGCCAAATCGAATGAACCTGTCTCCCCATAAATCAAAGCAATACCGAAAAGTAAAACACCTGAAGCAAAACTTCCCATCAGGAAGTATTTCATGGCTGCTTCGTTGCTACGCAATTCTTTGCGTTTGCTTCCGGCTAAAATGTAAAGTGAGATAGAAAGAACTTCCAAGCCTAAAAAGAACATTGCCATGTTGCCGAAAGAAACCATAGCAATGGCACCGCAAAGCGTAAAGATGATAATAGCGAGGTAATCAGAGATTTTCGATTCTTCGTTCTTGTAAAAATTACCGCTAAGTATTAGGATAAATAACCCCAGCAGAATCAGCAGCCCTGTAAATGCCACTGAGCAGTTATCTATCATAACCATGTTGTGATAGAAACCCTCATTCACACCCCAGCTCATAAAGTTCAATCCAAAAATCACTGATAAGCCAATTACAGCAATAGGCAAAATGAATCTCCGCAGGTTGAACATTTCTGCCAACATGCACACCAGACCGAGAACGGAAGTATAGACTAAAGTTTTCATTCTCTATCTCAACGAGTATTTTAAAATATTATCCAAACTCGGCTGCATCATCTGCATTAATTGTTTCGGATAAATTCCGACCTGGAAAATGGCAATGATGATAAATACAAACACTAATAGTTCTTTCCAATTCAAATCTTCGAAAGTAGCAGTCAGCGAATTTGTTTCTCCCAACATAACATTCTGATACATGCGCAGCATATACACCGCTCCGAAAATAATGGTAAGGCCTGCGGCAACAGCCAGCCATGTATTGTATTCATAGGAGCCATATAGCAATAGAAACTCTCCTATAAATGCATTGGTAGTAGGTAAGGCAACACTTGCCAACACAACAACCATAAAACAAGCTGCAAACTTAGGAGCCACATTTCTTATTCCACCAAGTTGAGAAATTGAAAGGGTTCCGGTTCGCTGGAAAATAATCTCTGCGGCAAAGAATAATCCTACCACATTAAATCCATGCGCAAACATTTGCACTGCTGCACCCTGTAATCCCGCAGGGGTGAGTGTGAATACTCCGGCAGTGATCAATCCTACGTGTGCAAAAGATGAATATGCAAGCAACTTCTTTAAATCATCCTGCTTAATGGCAATGATGGAACCATAGATAAGACCAATAGTAGCCAGCGCAATTACAATAGGAGTCCATAATAAAACTCCTTGTGGAAGCACGGGTAACAACCAACGCATTAACCCATAGATACCCATCTTAAGCATAATACCTGCAAGCAGCATCGTGCCTGCCGATGGTGCTTCCTTATAGGTATCGGGCTGCCAGGTATGAAAAGGGAATACAGGAATCTTTATAGCAAATGCAACAAAGAAGGCCCAAAACAAAAACGACTGTTCCTTACCTGAAAGATTAAGTGCATATAACTGTGCTGTGCCGAATCCTCCCGCTTGCTGATACAGATAGATAAATCCAATCAACATAAACAATGAACCTGCAAGTGTGTAAACAAAGAACTTAAAGATGGCGCGATGACGGAAAGAAGCATCTTTGTTCTCTCCCCAAAGCAGGGCAATGAAATAAATAGGAATAAGTGCTAATTCCCAAAAGATGTAAAAGAGGAATCCATCGGCAGCTAAGAAAACTCCCAGCAAACCGAATTCCATTAAAAGAATGAGTGAGTAGAAAGCTTTTGCATTCTCAACTTCTTTGCGGTAAGTAGTAAAGATGATAAGCGGAACTAAGAAAGTAGTCAGCGCCACTAACATAAAACTAAGGCCATCTAAAGACAATGAAAACAGAATAGCGGGATTAGAAATCCATGCCTGAGTAAAAGTGATTGGGCTCATTCCCCCGCTTAAAAAAGCAGGCTTCAGAAAATTACAACCAGCAAAAGCAATTACGCCTCCGGCCAGCGCTACATATTTAGCAAAGCGATTTCCGCTCAGGTAAGTAAGCAAAGCAAAAACAAGAGGCAGAAAAAGTATAACTACTAAAAGCATTTCTTACTGAATGATAAAAACATAAAAGAACATAGCCACAATACTCAACACCATGGCTAATAAATAAAATCCGATATAACCGCTTTGAATTTTACGCACCTGCGAACCGACCATCAAAGAAATCTTTCCGCTCCAGTTAACCACATTATCTACAACACCCTGATCTATCACCAAATGGAACATATCCGAAAACATCATGGTGGGTTTCACGAAAAGCAGATTGTAAATTTCATCTACATAATACTTGTTGTAAATAATCTTTCCTATTCCACTTTCTTTTCCTTCGGCAACAGGAAGCGTTTTACCGCTTACATATTTCATATAAGCATAACCAATAGAGAGCACTGCGCCTATAAAGGCACCTGCCATCAAAGCAATCTCTGTAGAATGGGAAAGTGCATGTGCTTCGCCAGCATGCGGATTTGCAACTATAACGGATGACAAAAAGCCCTTTAACCAATGATGGAAACCAAGAAACTCGGGTAACCCTAAGATACCGCCAACTGCTGCAAGTAAGGCAAGAACTATAAGAGGGATGGTAATAAGAGAGGGAGATTCATGCAGATGATGCTTTTGTTCTTCTGTTCCTCTGAACTCGCCTGTGAAAGTGAGAAACACCAAGCGGAACATGTAGAATGCAGTCATTAAAGAAGCCAATGAAGCAACTACCCACAAAATTTTGTTGTGTTCAAATGCTGCAGCGAGTATTTCATCTTTCGAAAAGAAACCTGAGAAAGGAAATATACCGGAGAT
>JAZKEP010000001.1:7559-40779 GCA_040387015.1 Bacteroidota bacterium | reverse complement strand
CATTAAGTAGTGGAGTTTATCTTCTTCGCTTACAAAATGATTCAAAGAGCTTCGTTCAGCGATTCGAAAAACAATAAACTATTTAAGATTGTAAAAACAAAAGAGCCTCCTGATTCAGGAGGCTCTTTTGTTTAGTTGAAAGAAATATGTTTATTTTTCTATCTGCAGCTTACCGTAATTCACTTTATCAGTTGAAATGTTTCTTAACTGATAAGTATATAGTCCCACAGCAAGGTATTTTACATCAACAGTAACTTTATCACCACTGATTTTCATTTCTTCTACCAACCTTCCCTCTAAATTAAAAACAGAGAAGCTGAATTTGTCGGCAGACGAATTTGTTTCGATTACAATGTTGCTGCTTGCAGGGTTAGGATAAAGTTTAATGGCATCAGAAAAAATATTTCCGATAGCAGTAGGAGCGGAAACGGTATCGCAACCACTCGTTGTGCAGTTATTGGCATCGGTTACTGTAAAACAATAAGAGCCCGTTGAAAGACTAACTCCGTTACCTGAACTCCAGTTAATAGCATAAGGGGTTGTTCCACCGGAAGAATTTACAGTTATAGAGCCATCAGCCGCGGACTGTGAACTTGCATCAACGACCGTTGAAGATGCAACTAACATAGCAGGTTCAGAAACTGAATAGCTCGATGAAACAGAGCAACTGTTAGCATCGGTAATCGTTACCGTATATGTTCCGGCAGCGAGATTGATACTTCCGGAACCCGACCAACTTACAATATATGGGGATGTTCCGCCCGATGCAGTGATATCTATACTGCCAGTATTAGCACCATTACACAAAACATTTATATGCGTTTCGGAAAGTATTAAAGCAGTTGGTTCAACAACAGTTACACACTGTTGAAAAACACAATTATTTACATCGGTAATGGTAACGCAATAATTACCGGCAGGCAGACTTGTTCTGTCTTCTGTAGTTACTGCATCATTCCACAGGTAACTGAGTGGCCCTGTCCCTCCAACAACTGCTACATCAATACTTCCGGTATTTGCACCATTACACAAAACATCAGAATGAACCTCAGTGGCTGATGGACCAGTAGGAGTTGTCACTGCAACCGCAGTGCTTCCTGAACAACCGTTAGCATCAGTAATAGTAACGGTATAGTTTCCTGCCCCTACACTCGTAATGCTGTCAGCAGTACCCGTGGTTGACCAAAGAAATGAATACGGCTGTGTTCCGTCAGCAGTACTCGCAGATGCAGTACCGGTGTTAACGGTGCAGGATGATTGAGTAGAGGTGGTAGCAACATTCAGTAAAGTTGTATTGGCAGATATAGTTGCAGCAGTACTTGCAGAACATCCGTTTATATCGGTAGCGGTAACATTGTAATTACCTGCAACCGCAGTAATAGAATTTGAGGTAGCAGTGTTTGACCACAGGTATGTATAAGGACTTGTTCCAAGCGATACAGTAACACTTGCCGAACCATCAGCGGCTGTACAGGTAGCAGGGGCTGTGGTTGCAGCGGCATTTAAAGTAACCGTGTTTGCAGTAACCGTAGTTGATGCAGTAACAGAACAGGCATTTGCATCGCTAGCTGTTACAGTATAAGTTCCGGCTGGTTTAGAAACCGTAGCAGTAGCGCCACCTCCTGACCAGGCATAAGTTAAACTGCCTGTTCCTGCGGTAACTGATGCAGTAACAGAACCATCGCTTGCTGTGCAGGTTGAATTAGTAGAAGCAGCAGAAGCAGAAAAGCCCGTGCATAATTCAAATGCTAAATCATCTACAAATAAGATACTGCCAACAGGAGAGGTGTTACCCTGAGAACTGGTTAACAGGATCATTACTAAAGTGTCGGGAGTAAGTGCCGATGAGTAAGTAAAGTTTACGTTGAATTGAGTGTAAGTACCCACGGTTTGGTTTTGAGTAAATACCGCCTTGCCTACTTCGTCACGTGTTTGTGTATTGGTGTTCCACTTCGAGAGAGTTGCTTCTATAGAAGCCGTATCTGCTCCGCTGGGAGTATATTTATACCAGCCGGTCATTGAAATAGGTCGCCTGGTGTAAACCACTCCTCCTTCAATAAATCCACCGGTGTTGATAGTTCCCGTAGCGGCAATACCTGGAGCAGTTCCCTGAAGGATAACCGCCTTTGATTCCAATTTCATTGCAAAACTGCCGTTGTGCTTGTCGGTGGTTTTGGTTACCGTTCTTACTCCTAGAAAATAAGTAAGGCCATTGATGGTTCCCCATGAAGCGGGGTCATCATAGTTAGGATTCGGATTCCATGTTTCAAAGCCAGGATTAGGAATGGCATTTTGAGCATTGGAAAATTGTATGCAAAACAGCAAAGAAAGAAGAGCGAAATATTTTTTCATGGTTAAAGGGTTATTGGATTTATTCTATGACAATCCTTCTGGTGGTTGACGAATAATTTGTTTTGAAATTCAGAAGGTAAACGCCCGGGGAGTATTGCCTTAGGTCCACCTCATCCAGATAATTTCCTACTACTTTATTCTTTTCTTCCAGTAAACTAACTGTTTCGCCTAACACGTTAGTAAGTTCCACTTTTAAATCTGTGCGTTCGTATAAACTGTAATTGAGCGATATAACATCGTTCGCTGGGTTAGGAAACACATTCAACTTTAGCGTTTCATTAGCACTGCTTCCTATACCTGTAGGTAAGGGTCCCAAATCATCTCCATACACGTATTGGAAACCCATCACCATCATCTCCTCGGCAGAGGTAAGACCCCAATAAACAGTATCCTGCGAATTGTTTTTATAACGAGCACGGTGTACCCACCCAATACGCGGGTCTATCTGCAACAGAGAATCATCGGGGTAAAAACGGAAAGTTGCATCCACACCGAAGCGATGGTAACCAACATTAAAGCCCTGCTCGTAACTCATCCAGCTTTCATATTGTTGCTCACCCATCGAACCGTCAGGGTTCCTTGTAAAGATATCGTAGTCAGTTCCGTATTTATGGGTGTGTCCGTAAAGTTGCCAAACATTCCAGTATTTGGTTTCGTTTGTATCGTTAGCTACTTCTACAAACTCATGCTCCACACTATCAGGTGGTATGGCAATGGAAAACACCGGATAGTTTCTTATCAGCATATACTTTTGAGCAGTGCCCAGGGGCTGGGTATAAATATTTACATACAAATCGGTTGCTAAAACTGTATCCGTACGGGGATTAAAAATGTGAAGGTTGAAATCGAGCACGGTGCTTTGTTCCCAGAAATAAGCAGTGCCCTGCGGCAACTCATATTCCCAAAGATTAGGTCCTGTTCCTATACCATCCGAAACATCCGCATGAGAACTTTGTGCTTCTAACCTTAAACCTTCTGCATAGCCCGATGAACTACTCGGTAAAAACTTAAAGATAACCCAGTGATGAGTGGCAGATGCCAACATGGTAGTAACCTTAGGTATTTCGATACTGGAAGTAAGGCGGGGGTTGTGCTTGATGTAGTAATAAATTTCGGTGCTGGCCGGAATAAATACTTTACCTAAGTAAATCTGGAAACCTTCGTTAGGTGCAGGAGCAGCATGATTGGCATACGTATCATCAATTCCTTTACCCCGATAGTAACTATTAATAACAGCCGTATCAATTACATGACCGGTTTGTGGAGCACCAAAAAGAATCCACTGACGCACTAATTCAATTTGCTCCTTGGGCAGGGCGGGCAATCCGTATGGCATACCGACACCTTCCTGTGCACCTGTCAAATTCAAATGAGGGTTATTTTCATTCAAACCATGAATAAGCTTGCGCAACAAAAAACTCCTGTCAACATATCCGGGTGTAATCAGTTTATCGCCAGCTTTTACGCCAGGATTAATGACAGTTCCATTTACTAGCTTGTTATACAGAACCGATTCCGAAGCATCCACATTAAAAGATGGATTGCTGGCCCCGGCACCATGACAACTTGATCCGGCACAGTTGGTCTGGAGTATTTGATGAATCTGGGTAAAAGTTCCCTGCGCATTAACCATTGAAGTTGCAGCGGTGAGACATAATAAAGCAGAGAACAAGTAAAATTTAGCTTTCATTTATTTTTAATTTTTAGCGAACCGAAAGTAGCAAATAAAAGATAATATGGCAGGAAGGATTTACAGGCTTAGTTTCTTCAATCTTTCAACCCTGTCGGGTTCGCTTTTACTGAGCCAGGCATCCTGACTCAATTCGGTATGGGCTAACTGAAAATACATTTTGCTGACAGGGTCATTGCGCAGTAAATGCAGCTCTGCAAGTTCCTCATACACATAACCGTCCTTTTGGTCGGTGTTTACAGATTCTTCAAATAAAGCAAGCTGAATCTTTATGGCTTCTTCAATTCGGTTGAGGGCGCGAAGTGTGCGTGCCACACACCACTTAGCCAGAAAAATTTCAGGAGCCGATTTCTTTTCTTCTCTCCATTTTAAAGCACGGAGAAAAACACTCAGCGCTTTTTCATATTCGCCTTTATCGAAGTAGCTCCAGGCAAGGTTGTTGTAAAGTGAGCCCAGCCAATTCTTTGCCCGTTCCTGATTCGATTCTTCAGCAAGCAAAATGGCGCGCTCGTTTAAATGAATGGCTGCATCAGGTGCTGCAATAATAGCCAGCATGTGTATGGCATCAATCGAATAAACATCTTCATATTGCTTAAGCGAAATATCCAGCGCGCTCCTGAAACAGATTTCTGCATTGCGTTTATCTCCCGATGAATTGAAGGTTCTTCCGCGCTCTAAAAAGTAACGAATATGCTCCACACCTGTTTCTTCTTCCAGTTGTTTTTCTACCTCGTCCAAAATCTGGTGTGCTTCATTAAACCTGCGCTGCAGGCTTTGGGTGCGCGCAATTTGCGTAAGCAACTGAAGCCGTGTGGAATTATCTTCAGGGGCAATAGTTTTCAGCGCCTCGCTGAATTTTATTTCAGTGGCTGCCGGGTCGTTGTAGTTCCAGAGTTTATCGTATTCGGTCATGGCGGCAAACTTCGGAAAAATTAGGTTTCAACCGTTGGGATTTTTGTTTCTAACCGCTGCTGCAAATCTTCCAGCACCAACCTTTTCCATTCGCTGCTGCCAATGGGTTCATGAAAAGATGCCTGGTAAGTAGCCAGGTCCACGGTTTCTACATTTATGCTTAAGGTTTTAAATAGCTTCGCAAACCCTTCACCCGGCACCTGCACATGATGCAGCCCACCACTGTAGCCAATCAGTATTTTGCCTTTATCTAAGCGCGCCAGAATATCCGCCACCCCTGCTTTCACCGTCATCTTTCTCCCTTCCAGGTCTAACCCGTTTTTGCGCTTCATTCTTCCTTCGGGTGCTATAAGAATAACCGAGTCAAGGTAAATTGAGTTCAGAAAATTGTCCCATGAATCATCGCGCTTGCGGGTAATGGTTACCATGCCGGGGCTGAAGAGTTTAAAGAAGGAACCTACCAGCGGACGGTTGAGTGTTTTATCGGCACCGGGCACCACCATGCGCTTCGATAACTTGCGCAGAAACTTCACAGGCAGAAAACCGAGATACAAAAACTCGAACAGCGAAGTATGGTTGAGTAAGATGATGAGCTTTATCTGCTTCCATTCTATTTGCTCTTTAGGCCAACCCACCTTAAAGCGGTAGAAAATGTTGGTGAGCAACTTGATGAATAACAAAACCAAAAAACTGATTATACTTTTCATCCGCTGGGTAACTGCGGGTAAATCTATCACAAACCCCTAAATCCCCTAAAGGGGAATTGAAATACAAATACAAGTTTTTGCCTGTGGCTGTTAAAGCCCCCTTTAGGGGCTTGCGGGTTTACAACCTCACCAGCTTCCTCGTTACGCTTTGCTTTGAAGAACTAATGCGCAACAAATAAATACCGCTTGCAACTTCGGGAGAGATGACGGATGACCGATGACCGATGACGGATGCAAATACAACCCTGCCATTACCATCAAACACTTCAACTACTCCACCAATTAAATTATCTCCTACTGTCAACTGCCAGCCGCCATCCGCGGAAGGGTTAGGAAACACGGTAGCTTCCGCCATTTTTTTTTCTGAAGTTTCATCCTCTATACCCGACACCAAACTACTGCAGGCTGGCGGATGGATGTTGTAAAACGATTGCACATTTTTCACTCTCTGCTTGAGCGAATCAACTGCATCGTATTGGCAGGCTGCCTGTGCATTGCCAGTAGCAAAAACATAAGCAAGGTCCACACATAAATTTCCGTTTAACGGAAGATTAAATTTACCGATGGCACCTATAGCCCGCCTGTCACCTGCTGAATGACCAGAGGTAGGATCAGACCATTCACTTGTATCACATGGATTACCTGAAAATAAATAGCGTGTAGGTTGGCCTGTTGTATAGCCTGTGCCACCGTAGGAGTATGGGGTGCCATCGTTCCATTGCCCATTCATGCGATAATACTTCATAAAAGGGCTCCCCGGATCTGTAGATGTAGACGGGGCTCCGTTGGTGTGTGCAGTGGTGGAATACATCGGGTGGTTTAAAAATGTAACGCCCAATGCAACGTGTGAATTACTATATCCCTTTATTCCGGAGCAACCATTATCAGCACCCTGGTTATAAGCAAAGAAAGTACTAAGAACGCTGTCGCTGCCTATTAAATCATTGTCCCAGCAGCCTAAATCAAAGTCGTTCCAGCTGCCAATCAGCATATCGCGATAGCTGTTGCCCCCCCGGTTCACTATATTATAATGAACAAAAAGGGTGTTGTTCAGGTCGGCACCATTGGTATTTTCGTAGCCGTATACCAAGGCGTGCACATCAATTTTTAAGGGGTTACCATGTAGGTTGTTATCGGGATTGGCGCGGTCGCTATATATATAGTATAGCGCTTTATCGCCTTTTATTACCGGATACTCGCCCTGTTGCGGCTCGTAAACGCCATTGCTGTTTACATCCAGGTAAGGTGCCAGTTGTGCGGGTTCTCCATTGGCGGTGTTGCCGTTGCCGGGCCAACTGGCAATATCGGCCGGGGCCACATACCCCCCATTGGCGTAATTAGCCTGGTGTGTTTGAATTTCGGCACGGGTAACTTTCCATACTTTATTATAACGCGACAGATAAACTGTGTCATAGTTAGTGCCTATTGGCCCCGGTTCAAAATTGCTCACAAAGTTGTTTTGCGGACAGGAAGAGTGCAGCATTCCGAATTGATTATCGAAGCCCGCCACCCATAAACTGCCGGCATATAGGGCGTGTATGCCCGAGTCGGCAGGCACCGCAAAATGAGTGGCGTTGCCATCGGAGGAGACATAGCCATTGGAAAAAAACTTTGCCGAAATGTTGTTCGCATCTATAATCGCTGATGCGGCAAATTGTGCCTGCATATTCAGCATACAGGCACTGCATAAAATTGTAAATAGTGTTTTCATTGGTTCTTGGTTTTCAGCAAAGATGAGATGTTGCTTCTGAAGAAATGTCACAGAATTGTCATTTTTTGAGGAGGGCCTTAAATTTTACATTTCTGTGACAATTCTCCTGTTTCCCCGATTTACTTTTGGCTAACTAAAACCACTTACCCATGAAAAAAACACCCGTTTACGAGCGTGGTGGGTTCCGCTTATTCAGCCCACAAGATGTTGTTTGCCTGAAAGACGAAGACCGCTACACGCGCTTTTTCGTTCGCCACAAATATCTGCCGCAGCAACTTTACGACTGCCACCTTTATGCTTTAACCTTAGGCCACTTTGAAGAAACCTTTCACCCCGAAACCTTTCAACGCATCAACCGCCAAACCATTATCAACCTTTACTATATGGAGGCATGGGGCCCGAAAACAAAATTATCATGGACTTTAACCCACCGGTAAACCTGTTATTGAGCAGCCAGTACAAAGAGATGCTGCTGTCTAAATTGAATAAACTGGTTGACGGCACCCTACGGCTTCCCTCCGAGCAGGTTTCACCACCCCTCGCTACATAAGTAGCCGGTTTCACAACGTTTTAAGCCCGTTTCACTACATCCAACTTTTCCCTTTTTGCCCCTTTGCGCACCTTCGTTTCAGTTATTTGAAATAAGGATGGGTTGAGAGGTATTCCCGAAAACGTGAACAAGGCATCAGACGCCTGATGATAGCTTGCATAAAAATACAACAGGCCATCAGACACCTGATGCTGGTTTGCATAAAAATTCAGTCAGCCATCAGACGCCTGATTATGGGTTGCATGAAATGCAATGGGCCGTCAGACACCTGATGCTGGTTTGCATAAAAATGCAATAGGCCATCAGACACCTGATGGTGGTTTGCATAAAAATGCAATAGGCCGTCAGACGCCTGATGATGGTTTGCAGAAAAATGCAATAGGCCGTCAGACGCCTGATGATGGTTTGCAGAAAAATACAATAGGGTATCAGACATCTGTCGGCTCCGGTACGCTTCAGCTTAGGGAACCGGGGGGCGTTTGCCTCTTGGCGGAGGTGGGTTCTCCCTAAATCTTTATCCCCAACCCAATCCTGAAGTTTGGAAAAGGCGGGCCTACATACGAACGGTAATCAGTTGTGTTACGTTCACTTACGGGTTTGTTGACATTGCTATCTTTTATGTGCGATACAAGGCCTTCATACATTGTAATTGGAATGGCAATATCAAGGTAGAAGTTTTTAGTAAACCAATATTGATAACGCGGCACTACACCCGTCACCAAACCAAAGCCGTTCACATGGTAATTAAAACTGTTGGCGTAAAGCGGGGCAAAATCCTGGCGCACATAATAGCACTCCACCGGAAATCCGATATAGAATTTCGATTTGCGGTCGTTGCGCTTGCCCAGTTTCAAATTATACTCATAACGAAAGCCAATACCGAAATCTTTCTTCTTGCCGATTTTCTCGGCCATTTGGCGCCCTGTTGTATCGGTAACCGTATGGTAGTGAACATTATTGGTGTAGTAAATTCTTGATAAAGCAAACTCATGAAAGTTCCGTTCTTTCTTGTCATAGAAACCTGCTGCCAAAGAAAAATTTACAAAGCTCAGTTGCGCTCCGCCACCCGTTAAAAGTTCACCGGGGCGGTATTGCAAAAGGTCATAGGAAGTTTTAAAAAAAGCTTTCTTCCGGTATTGTGTGCTATCGGTTTGGGCCTTGCAAAAGAGCGAAAGAAAGATGCCGGCAATTAAGAGTGGTATGGCTTTCATGTTATTAATTTTGGGGATTAAACGTACCGCTCAGAATATTATTGCCACCCCTTTAGCAATCCTTACAAAGCCCCTCTGCAAACTTCTCCGTATCTTCACCGCCTAAATGAGTAAAAAAGGAAAAGTATTAGTGGCTATGAGCGGTGGAATTGATTCTACCGTTACTGCCGTTATGTTGCACGAGCAGGGATATGAAGTGGTGGGCATTACCATGAAAACATGGGATTATGCCACCTCGGGCGGCAACAAAAAAGAAACAGGCTGCTGCTCGCTCGATTCTATTAACGATGCGCGGCAGGTGGCGGTTGATTTGGGTTTCAGTCATTTTATTATTGACATACGCGAAGAGTTTGGCGACTTTGTGATTGACAACTTTGTGAATGAATATGTGGCGGGAAGAACCCCCAACCCCTGCGTATTGTGCAACACCCATATTAAATGGGAGGCGCTGCTGAAACGTGCCGATAAGCTGGACTGCGAATTTATTGCCACCGGGCATTATGCGCAGGTGCGAAAAGAGAACGAGCGTTATGTGATTTCAAAAGGACTGGACGCAAACAAAGACCAGAGCTATGTGCTATGGGGTGTCAGTCAGCCTTGCCTCAGCCGCACCATGTTCCCCGTGGGTGGTTTTCACAAGCCTGCCATTAAGCAAATGGCGCGCGACATGGGGTATATAGAACTGGCTAATAAAGGTGAGAGCTACGAAATATGTTTTGTGCCCGATAATGATTACCGCGGCTTCCTCAAGCGCAAACTTCCTGAGTTGGAAGCCAAAGTGGATGGCGGAAATTTTACCGATACAGCAGGAAAAATAATTGGCAAACACCATGGTTATCCTTTTTACACCATCGGGCAGCGGAGGGGTTTAGGCACTGCCTTCGGCAAGCCCATGTTTGTAACCGATATCAACCCCGATACAAATACCGTTGTGCTGGGCGAAGAAGTAGAACTGGACCGCAACGGCATGTGGGTGGGTAAAATCAACTTGCAGAAGTATGCGGCCATTGCACCCAATACTTCGGCACTAACCAAGGTTCGCTATAAACATGATGGCGAGTCTAGCGTTTTAAATCAGATAGGCGAGCGCGTTAAAGTGGAGTTTAGCACTATGGTATCGGCTATAGCCCCCGGACAAAGCGCGGTGTTTTACGAAGGCAATGATGTAATAGGTGGTGGCGTTATTTTTTCTAATTTTAACCTGAATGAAGCAAGGAACTAAATTTTTGAAAACATTCATTCTTATTGTCCTTGGCTCCGCTATTTTCTTCGGCCTCCATTCCTGTAAGAAAAACGACACGTATGCTTTAGATTTTCTCTACGGTTATGCTCCCACAGATACGGGGCATTATGTAATTTATGATGTGGACTCTATCTCTTATTCCAACAACGGTATTCAGATTAACGATACTGCTCACTATCAATTGAAAGAAATAATTACTGATACTTTTTATGATGGTGCGAACGAGCCTGCCTTCGAGTTGGAACTATACCGCAGTAACGATAGCGGGGCTACCTGGATATTCGACCGTAAATGGTGGATGAAGAAAAGCACCACTACTTATCAGAAAATTGAGGATGACGTGAAGTTCATTAAGCTGGTGTTTCCGCCCGAAACAAATAAGGAATGGAACGGAAACCTGTATGTTTCTAAAGACGAACCTTTTGAAGATTTCCTCGACTGGACCTATCGCTACGAAACGGTGAATGTGCCTTACACCATAAACGGCTTGAACTTCGACAGCACCGCTTCGGTGCTGGCAGTAGATGATGCCAACGCCATTACCAAGCGCTTACGAAGAGAAGTATATGCCCTGGGGGTGGGCATGGTTTATCAGGAGTGGGAGATACTTCATGCACCAACCGGTGTTGTTTTTCCGGACTGGAATACCGGGAACATTGTGGGATTCAGAATAAGGATGAGAGCGATAGCACATAATTAAACGAAGTACTTTTCGTTTATCAATTCATAATACCGGTTTTACCGAATGAAAAACAATTTACTTCTGCTTTCGTTTCTTCTCGCGCTTCAGCTCTCCGGTCAGGGTAACAACTACTGGATAAAGTTTAAAGACAAAAACAACAATCTTTATTCTATCAGCAATCCGCAACAGTTTCTTTCCAATACTTCTATCGAAAGAAGAACAAAGCAGAACATAGGTTTAAACGAAAGCGACCTTCCGCTCACACCACTCTATCTTGATATGGTTAACCCTTACATATCAGGCATCGTTCACAAGTTGAAATGGTTCAATCTGGCAGTGGTTAAAATTGATGACCCCGGAATGATTGTTACCGATATCAGGGAACAGAAAGATACGGTTTACCAAACAGATACCTTCTCCATTACTATTTATGACACCGTTACCACTCATTATAAAATTACAGTTGGCTTGCACGATACCCTTGACGAAACACTCACTTTCTCATCGCGCGATACTGTTTTTGATTCGATAAGCCATGCAGGCCCAATCCTTATCCGCGACTCTATATTCTTAACCGATATAATTACAGGTAACAAATTTGATGGCATAAGACAGCTTGGCATTGTTGACAGCATTGGCGAAATTAAAGATAACCCGCGCTACGCTTTTAAACAGCAGCAAAAATTTGAAGAAGTTCATCCCGTAGATCAGCAGATAGTCTATCCGAATGTGTATGGCGCAGCATACCGGCAAATCAATATGTTGAATGCTGACCTGCTTCATCAAATGGGGTACCGAGGCGAGGGAATTACTATAGCCATGATGGATAATGGCTTCCTGAATGTGAACAATATTGCGGCTTATGATTCTGCGCGCACTCGAATTATCGGCACTTATGATTTTGTGGATCATGAGCAGGATGTGTATGAAGATGGCGGACACGGAGAAAATACTTTATCCTGCATTGCTACTAATCTTCCGGGCCGGTACATTGGCACCGCTCCTGATGCTTCCTTTTATCTGTTGGTTACCGAAGATGATGATGCCGAATGGATTATGGAGGAATATAACTGGGCAGCAGCGGCAGAGTATGCCGATAGTTCAGGTGCGCATATTTTTTCCACTTCGCTTGGCTACACCACTTTCGATAACGGTACAGGCAATCACACCTATGCTGATTTAACCGGAGATAAAACAGTTACAACGCATGCCGCCAACATTGCTTTCGAAAAGGGAATTTTGGTTTTGAACAGTGCCGGTAATGAAGGTGATAAAGCATGGCATTACATCAGCGCCCCTGCAGATGCAAATAATGTATTGAGCGTAGGCGCAGTTGATTCAGCAGAAACAATTGCAGGTTTTAGTGGAAAGGGTCCTTCCTACTCCGGCAGAATTAAACCGGATATTTGCTCGCAGGGGGTAACAAGCGCAGTAGTGAATACAAGCGGAAGTATCGGTTATAGCGGAGGCACTTCTTTTAGTTGCCCTATCATGGCGGGATGCGCAGCTAGTTTGTGGGGCGCCTTCCCCGATAAATCAGCCAGAGAAATATATGACGCAATTGTTAGCAGTGCTGACCGGTTCCAATCGCCCGGTAATGCGTATGGTTACGGTATTCCTAATTTCTATAATGCATATCTGAACCTTAAAACCAACTACAACGGAAATGTGCTCCGCATCAGTCCTGATGCAGCGGTGTATCCCAATCCATTTAATACGGACTTGAACGTAGCGCTTTTCAATAACGCAGATGGAAACAGGAAGATTGAAATATTTGATTTGCTGGGAAGAAAGGTTTACAGCCTCGAAGTATTTATCCGCGATAAAACTTTTGAAATAATAAAACTGGAGGAAGCACAGTGGTGGCCCAGCGGTGAATATATTTTGAGATTAGATGGTGAAAAGTCGCTCTCTCATCCTGTATTCAAGATAAATAATTAACGCTCCAAAATCCTACTGCCCGCCCAATTGGCGGTACATGTTCAAATAGGTATTCGCCGAAGCCATATCACCCAGTTGCATCATGCATTGCGCCAGCACCTGATAAGGAGGAGCGAAATAGGGATTCTCTTTTACCAGACCCGTTAGAATGCTTGCCGCCTTGGTGAAATCTTTTTTGTAGAAATAGGCCAGCCCTAAGAAATAACCGGCATTTGAATTTTCGCTGTTCAGCGAAAGCGATTGATTAAGCGCCAATATAGCGTCATCTAAACGCTGTGCATTCAAATAGCACAACCCGAGATTCGAAAGCACTACATCGTTCTTTGGATACTTATTAGCATAAGGTTCAAACAATTTTAGCGCACCTTCATAATCTCCTCGATTCATCAACTGCGTACCTTCATAAACACTCTTATCGCTTTTCTTAACTACACAGGAAAGAGGAACTCCGTCAGCATATATGGTATGTATGGTTTGTTCGGGCGGAAAGCAACCACTGAGCAATAACTGACGGTCAACAAAGCGGCAATAAAGAATTTCGTAATCATCATCTTTTTCATTGCGCGTACGGTAACTGGTGTAACCTACCGCCACATCAGCCGAATCCTTTTTAAAATAAAAGTTGCAGGGAGCCACAGCATTAGAAGTAATTCTAAGTTTCTGCCCGTTAACCCTCTTTAAAGGTTCATTTTTCTTCAGCCAGTCAGCGCTCTGCTTCACGCTGTTCATGTAATAATCCGTTTCGTAATTACCGAAGGCTCCCTTTATTCCACCAACTATCTCGTTGAAGTAAACGTACTGGTTGGGGTGATTGGCAAACATAAAGCGTGCAGGTAATGCAATCAGTACCAGTATCACACCTACGGCAACATACTTCAGTTTCCTGGGCAGTAATCCAATCATATAGCTGAACGATAAACCCGCCAGAATGATGATGCTCGGATACACAAAAAAGAAGTGGCGCATGGAATCATACAGGCCCGATTTTTTATACACAACATAACCGATGGGAAACACCAATGTAAAAAACAGGAAGCCCAGAGGAAGAAATTTTTTCTGTTTCCTCATCACCGAAATCAAAGAGAGTGAATAGGCCAACCCGATAATACCAAACAGCGGAGTAGAGATAAGCAGCCACTTAGGAATATAATACCAGGGCACTTCAGTGGACTGAATATGTTTGCCCTCGAAGAGGATTTTAATATTCACCGGGAACTTCTCTGCCACGTTTAGGGCTTCAAAAGGATGCGAAAAAGGACTCACTAAACCATAGGGCCAGAATATCAAACTCGAAAAATACCCGAGCACTGTTGCGAACAAGACCAATTTAAAACTGGGCCAAACTCTTCCTTTGAAACTTGAAAGGTCAAGCAGCCCGCCTAAACCGTATATGGACCACATCGCTAAACCATAAAACAAAAAGGTATACGGAATAAGAAGCAAACCACCAATACGGATACCCATCGCCAAACCGATACTTAGTCCTAAACCGATAGCAGTTTTTAAAGAAGGCTTCGGTAGTTGTTTAAGGAATTTAAGTATGAAAAGATAACTCACCATATAGCCTGCGGCCATGGTAATGTCCTTGGGGTTATTCATGCTTTCGCCAAAGAAGCGGGGAGAAAAAGCCATGAAAATAAGCGTAAGTAAACCCGCCTGCCATCCGGCAATTTCTACGGCAACTAATCCGGCACAGAGCATGGCGACAAATCCGAAGATGGAGTTCCAGAAATGGCGCACATCCCATTCATCTACTGAAGGAAGTGCATTGGAAAGAAGAGTAGCGGTGCCGTCAAATAATCCACCGTAGTAAATCATTAAGGAATCTACACCAACGGTAGATGTTGCGGTTCGGTCTTCGCCAAACGTGCTATAAAAGTTAACTACATCATGGCCGTACTCACGGTGAAAATTCTCATCACCCGAAATGCCATACTGATGGCTTAGGGAAGCCATCAATACCAGTAACACTAATGCAAACCCCAGGAATAATTTCTTGGCTACTGAATCGGAGAAGACAGGAATCAGAACGGCTTCCGCTTTGGTTTCCGGTTTCTTCTCTGTTTGAGGTTGAGGTTTATTCAGTTTAGCCATGAATGGTATTTGAGCGGCAAAATAGTAAAGAGATAACATCTTTTGAAAAGACGTTACCTCTTTGCTTTACTTATGGTCAAATCCTGTTTGGCGGGAAGAGCTGAAAGCCAATTATTCTTTTATTCAAAAACTACCTTTACTACTTTCTTACCCCATTTATTCTGCATTTCCAGAAAATAGAACCCGGAAGCAACATCGGACACATAAAAATCAATCGTATTTTCTCCCGCACTCAGCACTTTTATTTCATCTTTCACAAGCTGTCCGACATCATTTAGCAAGCGAATAGAAAGGGATGATGCAATTGAATTTACTTTTATCATAAGTCGATCATGGGCCGGAACGGGAGAAACACTGAGTATTTCTACAACGTTATCCGTAATGCCCACACAGTTATAGATAGTAACTGTCATGCTTCCTGAATTTATACAGTCATTATCGTTTCGACAGGTAACAGTGTAGGTAGTAGTAACCAAAGGTCGTGCAGTCGTTGTTCTGCACGTATCGCACATAATGGTAGCTGAAGGAGTCCATTTATAATGCTGAAATCCTGTTGGCGCTACCAATGGAACAAGCGGTAAGCCAATAGCCACTTCGCAGATGGCTGTGTCGCGTAAATTAACAGCTGTAGTGCTATCAACGCTTATACTTACAGTATCACGATGCAGTTGGTTGCAGTTATCTAATACCTCCACCCAATAAGTTCCAGCTCCGTAAGCAGTGAAATTAGAATCGATGGAACCATCCTGCCATAGATACGAAAAGTAGCCTGGTCCGGCATGAAGTGTGTACGTTTGACTTACACAGGTAGAAGTATCTTTGCCCAGATCGATAGGATTGGTAGTTAAATTGGTAACGGTAATATTGTTACAATAGACCTGTTGGGTTGGCAACCCTTCATCAACGGCCAATCGGACGTAGTATGTCCCGGGATTGTTGTAATGCACCGCTGGCGGAAACTGCTGAATACTATAGGGAATTCCGCAATCGCCAAACGAAATATGCCCAATCCCGTTGGGAGTTCCGTTACCCACAAGAGCAGTCATACCTTCATTTGTTCTTATGAGGCGTGAGATGTTTGCAGTTCTCGTAATCGTGCTAAGATTTGCTACCAATTCAAAATTGGCATTAGCAGAATCAAGATGCACTATCTTATGATCTGAATTATCTTCCTTCATTAGAAAACCATCTAAACTTCCGTCACAATTCTTATAAAGTGCAACATCCGCATAGGTACCCGTACCAAACGTTTGAAAACCGCTGGCTGTGGGAGTGTTGGCTAAAGAGTTGCCGAAAGAGAACCTTTTTAAACCATTGAAGATACCTGTGGCATATATATAATGTTTGCCGTTGATTTTATGGTAGCTGAATCCGGAACACCCGGTGCAACTGTGATTGAATTGCTGTAGTACTGCATTATTAACAATGCTGTTTCCCATGTAGAGTAATGAGATACTTCCGGAATTACGACTGGCACATATCAGCCAGTAATTATTGGTTTCTCTTACTATTTCTATTTTATGACCCCAATATAATACCGTTGTATTGATACCGGTTATCTGAGTAGCAACAGGACTGGTATTGGTGACACTATTCCCAAACTCGAGCCTGTATATTTTGTTATTGAAAAGAAGAAAGCCATAATACTTTCCTCCGTCATAATGAATATCAATGGCATGAGCCATTGACGCAGATGTAATGCCGGGCGTGTTGATAGCAAAATAAGTGGGTGACGGGTTACTTATAGACGTCCCGAAATCTACCCGATATACATAAGGCGAAGTGGTTGCATTATAATCTGTGTAGAACGAATAGTAGTTGCCGAGATGATCCTTTAAGAGCGATGGCCCGCATGGATTATTTCCATATGGGCTATTTGAGTGAAGCTTAACGTTGATGGAATCTAAGAAATTAGGTTCACAGAAAGTCCAGTAATAACTGGAATATTTACAAGCAGTATCGGGGGTAAAAAACACCGGCTGACAGGTGTTAGCCGTATCGGGAGAATAGGTAAAGGAGATATTACAGGGAGGGCCTACATGAATAAAATTAGTGAGAGATGTAGTATCTGAACAAAGGGAATTTATTGCTATCAAATATACAGCGTATGTCCCCCCCTGATTAAAAACATAAGAAAAATTTGTCGCTGTGCTTTGTTGCACACCATCTACCATCCACTTATAGGAGGTTGCCCCGCTGGAAGTATTGGTAAATGTAACAGTGCTTCCTATACCGGGAGCATTTGTGCTTTGGATAAAACCTGCGCGTGCAGCGCAGGAAACTGTAATGGTATCATTGAAATAGTCAATGCAATTCGTGTCGGCACCCGTTGCCTTAAGTCTTATTATATAAGTGCCTTCTGTATTAAAAGTATAAGATGGAGAAGTAAGTGCAGAAAACTGCACACCGTCTAAAAACCATTTATAAGATACAGCACCAGTGCTCTGATTTGTGAAGTTTACTGATGAACCCACAGCCACATTACTTGAGGAAGAGTTGAATTGGGAATTGATGTTAGAAATACATGGATTGTTACAAGCGACAGAGTTTAGTAAACTAAAGCGCACGTTATCAATGTGCCAGTGCATCCTGTTCCTTTGGCCGGCAGTATAAATGTTCATGCACGATGGACTGTTGTAGTCCATGTAATTTTGAACCATATCGGGTTGGTCAGTTGTAAAGCCCGATTGTGCATCGGTAGTGCAAGTGTTAACGATAGCGTTGCAGGCAACCGGTGCTGTAGAATTATCGGGTGGGGTATCGCAAACCTTATCTCCATCACTTAAACAGTTACTATTGGTGCATCCGCCTTGAAAAGCATGATAAAGCCCCAGGTAGTGTCCTAACTCGTGAACTGCCACTCCGGTATTTCCAGGGGAACTACCAAAGTATCGGGCCTCTGCTACTAATCCATCTCTCGAAGTGCCGTGCGAAGATGGGAAATACGCATATCCGGCCACTCCGCATCCACCACCCTGACTGCTGCATATTTCCTTTACAATCCAGATGTTCACATAACGGTAAGGATCCCAGCGGCTTAGGTTTTTCATAGATATATCCTGTTGGGGTATGGTAACATTCGTAAGAGATGACTGAACATGTACTATTCCATTCGTGGAAGTTCCCTGTGGAGTTTGTTTTGCAAGACAGAATTGTATCTGTGTGTTTACACCGGTAAGTGAATCATAAAAACCAATATTTGCGAATGCCTGATTAATATAATCAACCGCTTGAATTGCTTGAACATCGGAAAGGTTTTCAGGTCCGTTGTTATGGATGATGTGAACTACTACCGGAAGGATATAGGTGGCTCCTCCAGCTCTGCTTCCGCGAATGGCGTAATTGTAAATGTTTTGCTCAATTTGTAAGTGCTGTTGCAGCATTACAGGTTCTTCGCCCAATAGTTTACTCAGTAACTCATCGCTTCCGCAAGTAGGAGTTACATACTGCCCAAAGCCAAATAGAATTGAAGTAAGTAAAAAAGTTAAAGTAAAAACTGTTTTCATGATATGGAGTTTTGGTGTTTATGGTAGTGGTTAGCGGGTAGACGAGAAATTGCACTTGCAGGTTGTTTCCCCTCCACGATAATAAAGAAAAGCAACGGGTATTCATCAAAGCCAAAATATAATAGCAAGGAATATAGAACATGAAAGACTGACATTGAAATGGGAGTATGTGTAATTTAAACACAGAACCAAGTCATTTAGCTTCCTTTCTTTGAGGGAAATCCACATTGAAGAAGAATGGATTACATTCTTTAAAGGATAAGCCCCGCCTTCTCTCTGATAAACTGCTGCGAACCTGCAATGGAAATAAACTCATCCTTAATTGCAATCCTTTTTACTTTCGGATGGGATTGAAGAGATCCATCTTCCACCAGATCGTTTATAGCTTCCAAAATAGCCGAGCCAAATCCACAACTCAATTGGTGTTCTTCTAGGGTTACTATTTCTGCGTAGCTTTTTACAACCTCAGATACAGCCTGTTTGTCTAAAGGTTTAATGATAGGAAAACTATACAATCCCCACGAAAATTTATTATGGTTGATATGGTCATATGCATATTTGAGCATAGCTCCAGTGGTGAAAACGCATTTGCCGACACCTTTGATAACCTCTATCGGCTTTCCGATTTCAATGTTTAAATTATTGGTATGAATAACAGGCTCACCCGCTTTGCCCAACCGGATATAAGCTGGCCCATATGTATTCGATAATAAAGTTGTTATAGCTTTTGCCTCTATCGGATCGCCAGGGGCTGCAATCGTAATGCCAGGTATAGAACGGAGCATCCCTAACTCTTCCGTAGCGTGGTGAGAAGGGCCTAATGAAGCATAAGCATAACCTCCGCCAACAGCAACAATTTTTACATCCAAGTTATGGTAACAAACATCGTAGCGAATCTGCTCCATACAACGCAGAGTAGGAAAGTTAGCAATGGAATAAGTAAAAACGGTATAACCTTGCATGGCAAGTCCGGATGCTATTCCGGTCATATTTTGTTCGGCAACACCTGCATTTAAAAACCTTTCCGGAAATTCGTTGGCAAAAGGCTCCACGACAGAATATCCGAGATCACCCACTATGAGGAATATCTTTGGGTTGTTTATCGCTTCCGTTACTAATTGTTGAATAAAAGCAGTCCTCATTCTTCAAGCTGTTTAATAGCTTCGGCAAACTCCTCAGCAGATGGTGAACGGTAATGCCACAATAACTTATTCTCCATAAAGTTTATTCCCTTACCTTTTATAGTGTGTGCAATAATTACAGTTGGCTTTTCTGTTTCATCTTTTGCACGGGCAAGCGAACTGTTTATTTGATCGTGGTTGTGCCCATCAATTTCGAGAGTTCTCCATCCAAAGGCTTCAAATTTTTTATGAAGCGGATCTAATTTGAGCACTTCATCTATCGTGCCGAAACTTTGTATTTTATTGTAATCGACAATCAAAGTAAGGTTAGAAAGTTGATGATGAGGAGCAAACAGAATCGCTTCCCAATTCGAGCCTTCGTCCAACTCTCCATCACTAACCAAGCAGTAAACACGAAAATTGTTGTTGTTTCTTTTCCCGGCCAATGAAATTCCGCAAGCTACAGAAAGTGCATGTCCCAAACTTCCTGTAGAAAGTTCCACACCCGGAACTTTGTGACTAGTGTGTGACAAGAGCATACTCCCGTCTTTTGAATAATTACTTAATTCAGACAAAGGGAAAAAATCTTTCAAAGCCAACGTTGCATACAGAGCGGTGCAGGCATGTCCTTTTGAAAGCAAAAACCTGTCTCGGTCCCGGTCAAGAGGATTCTTTGGATCTATATGGAGAACTTCAGAATACAACACAGCCAGCAAATCTGTCATTGATAAAGCCCCCCCTATATGGGAAGCTTTAGCTTCATATACTAGTTTAAGAACTGCTTTGCGAATCTCCTTTGCGAATGTAATGCTGGACAGTGACATATTTGTTTGTATTAGCGAGCCAACGCTTCAATTTTCTGTTTGTGTTTTTCTTCATGTAGGAAGAAGTAGTTTGTTTCTATGGTATTGTCATCAACCTTTTCAAAACGGGCTAATTGATTTTCTTCGATAGTGAAACAGGCATATCCTGACTCTTTAAAAAGATGAATGATGTCGTTTGGATGGTAGTTAAATTTAGCTGTCCACTTTCTAAGCATTTCGGAAAACACAATTGGTTTTTGCTCAAGCAATAGCTTACGAGCACCTTTAAACACAAGCAATTCAGCACCTTCCACATCACACTTAATAAAATCTACTTTCAGTTTCATGTCTCTCACAAAATCATCTACCACTTGTACCTTGCATTCTACCTTTTCTACGGTGGCACTATCTGACACTCGCGCCAAACTCGCGTTCACAGAAAGAGCCGGGTCAAAAAAGAAATCGAAAGACCCGGGTTCTTCTGAAAAACCAAAATTAAGGGCTTCGATATTCGCCACTTGGTTCAGTTGAATATTCGCATTCAATTTTTCAAAAGTGGAAGGAATAGGCTCAAAGGAAAATATTGATGATTTAGGAAACGCTTTGGCTATATGCAGAGCATACCAACCATAATTTGCTCCGATGTCAAAAATGGTATCGCCCTCGTTCATTAGGTTCAACTGCATTTGCAATTCCTGTTGTTCATAGATTCCAAAATTAAGTGTGTCAAAAGGTGCTAATCTTTTATCACCCTCACTGCAAATAAATTGAACACTTGAGTCACGGAACGTCATAACTATTTGTCCCTCGCTAATTTGTATATTCGAGATATTCGTGGTTTTTATAAATTCAGCATAATCAAATAATACCCTATGCACTGAATACATCTGGTCAATATACTTCCACTTATCCAGCTTATTTTCAATGAATTGCTTTTTTATCTCGAATATATTCATGCGTAGCTTTTAATTGTTCTTGTAAAACCATCTTCTGCAGATACAGTCGGATTCCACCCCAAACCACTTGCTTTGGTGATATCAGGACAGTTTCTTGAAACAATACTTTTTAAATAAGTAACAGACTTGGAATTGTCAGAACGAATTACTTTCAATTTTTTTTCCGGGAATAAACTTACAAGTTTATCAGCCAAATTAATGATGCTGATTTCCTGGGTGGGATTCCCTACGTTGTAAGCGTGTCCGTTTTCTCCCTTAAGGAGAACCGTAAAAAAACCAAGAGTGGCATCCGACAAGTAGCAAAATGCGCGCATTGCGCTGCCATCACTTTTCATTACAATATTTCTTCCTTCAACTATATCGGCTATAAAATCTGCGTACACCCTACCATCATCCAACTGCATTCCGGGACCATACGTATGAAAAGGTCTCACTATTTTTACGGGAATTCCATACTGGTGCATCCAGCAAATACACATGGTTTCTCCCAAACGTTTACTTTCGGCATAGCATGCACGAACCTGCACTGGGTCAATAGCTCCATACTCATTTTCTTTGGTGGGTATTTTGTCTTCCGGTAATGTTCCATAGACCTCGCTGGTACTGAAAAACAAGAAACCTTCCACCGAATTCTCTTTTGCCAATTGTAATAAATTGTTGGTGCCAATCACATTGGCATTCAGCGTTCCCACCGGATCCAGACCATAATATCTGGGACTCGCCTGACTAGCTGCATGAATGATGAAGTCTATTTTATGCTGGCTAGCTATCGGGTTGCAAACATCCTGAATCAAAATTTCAAGATCTGTTCGTTTCAAAATATCTCCAAACTTAAGCGTTGCTTTTTCTTTGCTTCTGGCTAATCCTAGTACGTGAATGTTGAGCGAAAATTTATCATTTAACTCAAGTAATGTGTAAGCCAGATAGGCTGGTAAAAACCCATTTACCCCTGATATAAAAACTGTTTTGTCTCTTAGCTTTTCCCAGGGTAAATTGGAAGAAGTAATCACGTTCAAATCTTCTTTTATGATTGGGTGTAACACTTTTACGAAAATATTTTTTTGAACGTGGTGATAATATGATTAACCATTTCATCAGTAATCATTGGTGTGACCCCTATCCAGAAAGTGTTGCTCAGAATCAACTCTGTGTTTTCAAATGTTCCAACTTCGCGGTAAGTATAACTCGTGAAGTAAGGTTGCTTTCGCAAATCACCGGAGAATAACAGACGAGTCCCAATATTCTGTTTGCTTAGTTCTGCTATTAGTTCATTACGGGTAATTCCTGCATCGGGTTTTATGGTGATTAAAAAACCAAACCAGGATGGCTCTGAATGTGGAGTAGCTTCAGGCAAAATTAATTTATGCTGTAGATCATTCAAACCTGTTTTCAACCGATGGTAATTATGTTTTCTCTGAGCGACAAACCCATCTAGCTTATCTAATTGAGATAAGCCTAATGCAGCTTGCATATCAGTTATCTTTAAATTATATCCAAGGCGTGAGTAGATATATTTATGATCATAACCGTAAGGTAAAGCGCCTAATTCCCATTCAAATCGTTTGCCGCAGGTATTGTCTTTTCCGGAAGCACACCAGCAATCGCGTCCCCAATCACGAAATGACTCAGTAATTTTTTTCAACTTGGAATCGGAAGTAAATACAGCGCCACCTTCGCCCATGGTAATATGATGAGCGGGATAAAAGCTAAATGTGCCAATGTCTCCATATGTGCCCACATGTTTCCCATGAATGGTGGCTCCCAAAGCATCACAACAATCTTCTACCATCCATAAATTATGTTTTTTACAAATGGCAGCAACTGCCGCAGCATCAAACGGGTTGCCCATTGTATGAGCCACCATAATAGCTTTTGTTTTAGGAGTGATAGCGGCTTCTATTCTGGAAACATCAATATTATAAGTAGGAATATCCACATCAACAAAAACAGGTACTGCACCGTACAAAGTCCATGGGTTAACGGTGGTAGGGAAAGAAGCAGCTACTGTTATTACCTCGTCACCTGGCTTCACTGCTTCATCACCCAATTCCTGAGCAGTTAATGTTGCAACCGCAAGCAGGTTAGCGGATGACCCTGAATTGACTGTAAGAACATGTTTTACACCAACATACTTTGCAAGCCGCTTTTCAAAGGCAGTATTGAAACGACCTGTGGTGAACCAACCATCTAAAGCGGATTCAACTATATTGTATATATCTATATCATCAAAAACTTTTCCACTGACGGGAACGTGTGATTTGCCGGGGTCGAAAATTTGGGGAGCAAACACTTCTTTGTAATACTCTTCAACTAACGAGCGGATTTCCTTTTTTATAGATACTGCCTTGCTCAAAATTTTCTGTTTTTATAAGGTCCAATAAATTTGTTTTGCTTTTGCATCCTGAACGTAACTGTGCAAATCCTCTTTAGTTGACAGATGTCCATCGCTGTAAAAAGCTTTATACCAATCGGCTGTTTTTGCAACAGTTGTTTCTGTATTCCACACAGGATGCCAATTGATGATGGTATTTGCTTTTGTACAATCCAACCTCAACAACGAAGCTTCATGAGGATGGTTGTGATTTTGTTCAATCTTATATTGAAGATTTGTCCAAACCTTTCTCATTTTGGTCAATACTTCCTCTACACTCAACGCTTCATTGTTTTCCGGCCCAAAATTCCATCCATCCGCAATTTCACTTTTGCCTTCCAGTAACAACTGTCCTAAAAGTAAATAACCGGACAATGGTTCAAGTACATGCTGCCAAGGTCGGGTTGCTTTTGGGTTTCGAATAGTAACGGGTTGGCCAATTGAACTAGCTTTTACAATATCAGGTATCAAGCGGTCAACTGACCAATCGCCACCTCCAATTACATTGCCTGCTCTTGCACTTGCTAACAGTATATGATGTGCGGATTGATATTTATTGACATTAAAAAAAGAATTACGATAGCTGTTTACTACTAATTCAGCGCAGGCCTTTGAGGCGCTGTATGGGTCATAACCTCCGAACCTATCTGTTTCTTTATAGGCAATGTCAGTTTCCAGATTTTCGTAACATTTATCACTGGTGACATTTACAATAGCCTTTACACTCTTACAAAAACGGGCAACTTCAAACACATTAACCGTGCCTATGATATTTGTTTCAAAAGTCTCAGATGGATGCTGATAAGAGTAACGAACAAGTGATTGGGCGGCTAAATGAAATACAATTTGAGGTTGGAAGTTATGAAAGACTTTTGTGAGATGATTCTTGTCGTTAATATCTCCAGATACAGAATTTACCTGTTGTTTCAATAATTCAAAATGATTGGGTTGGCTGGGCATACCGATGGAATAACCCATTACTTCCGCTCCCAACTCATTAAGCCAGAAGGATAGCCAGGATCCTTTGAATCCTGTATGCCCGGTAATCAGTACCTTTTTGCCTTTATAGATATTTTTAAATAAAGTCATTTTACGAATGCTCTTTCTATACTTAACGCCTAATCAACTATTAATCTTCAAAATTTACCCTCTCCTTTTCAATCACTAAGGGTCGTTTTCTCACCTGTGTGTGAATGGCCCCAATGTATTCTCCAATTACTCCTATAAAAAATAGCTGTACGGATGAAAAGAAGAAAACACCAATTACAAGAGGGGCTACACCAGCAGTAAACCAATCCCAATAAATGAGCTTATATACGAAATAGATGAAAGCTACCAGCAAACTTAGCACTGCCGTACCAAAGCCAATGAAAGCAGATAAACGCAAGGGCAATTTGGAGTGATTTATAAATCCCAACATTGCTAAATCATAAAGCGAAAAGAAGTTGCTTTTGCTTTTCCCTTCTTTTCTTATAGGTTGTACAAACTCAACTTCATATCTATCGAAACCAAGTTCGGTAATCAGCCCTCGGAAAAACGGATACGGGTCATCTAACTTGCGCAACACTTCTATAAACTTTTGGTCATATAGCCCAAACCCTGTGAAATTTTCTATAGGAGGTTCATGGTTATCAGCAACTTTTGCAAGCATTCTGTAAAAAAGTTTTCGTAAAGCGAACACTAAAGGGTTTTCTTTACTTTGCTTTTTCACACCGATGACTATTTTAAATCCTTCCTCCCATTTTTGCAAGAAAGTTCTTATCAAATCTGGGGGGTCTTGAAAATCAGCAACAATTAAAATGACTGCATCCCCGTTGCATTGAAGTAAACCGTAAAAAGGGGAGCGTATATATCCGAAGTTTCTGGCATTCAAAATGATTTTTATTCTTTTATCCAAAGAAGCCATTTCTTTTAAAATAGCTACCGTTTTATCGGTAGAGCAATTATCAATGAAAACATGCTCATAGTCGTACTGAGTCAGTTTCGAAAAAACATTTCTGACAGCTGAAATCAATTCAGCAATATTGCCCTCTTCGTTATAACTGGGAGTCAGAATACTTATTTTTTTTCTTTCTGTCATTTTAACCTAAAATCTTTTCGCACGTATGAATCACTTCCAGATTTTCCAATCTGCTTTACCATTATTCCACATGTCATTCAAATCAATCTTATCTTTTAGTGTATCCATCGGCTTCCAAAAACCTTTGTGTTTATATGCCATTAACTGCCCTTCTTTGGCTAAACTTTCCAAAGGTTCACGTTCCCAGATTGTGCTATCGTCTTTAATATATTTGAAGATCTGGGGCTCGCATACAAAAAAACCTGAATTTATCCAGCCGGCATCTTCCTGCCTTTTTTCAAAAAAGGATTCAACGCCCTCGTTTTCATCAATGCTCAATACGCCAAATTTCCCGGTTGGCTGAACGGATGTTACGGTACACAGCCTCTTCTTCTCTTTATGAAATGCAAGAAGCTGATCAATTTGAATGTCACCCACCCCATCACCATAAGTGAGCATAAAGGGTTCATTATTCAAATATTTTTCTATCCGCTTAATTCTTCCACCTGTCAGGGTATCTTTACCTGTGTCAACAAGTGTAATTTTCATGTTCTCCGAAACAGTATTATGAATTTCCATCTCGTTGTTGGATAAATCAATAGTTACATCAGATTGGTGAAGAAAATAGTTGGCGAAATATTCTTTAATCAGATAACCCTTATACCCCAAGCATACTACAAATTCATTAAACCCATAATGCGAATAAATTTTCATGATGTGCCACAAAACAGGCTTGCCACCAATTTCAACCATTGGTTTAGGTCTAATGTCTGTTTCTTCCGAAAGCCTGGTTCCCAAGCCACCTGCAAGAAGTACAACTTTCATTCTTAATAATTATAAGGGTGTTAAAAAATTACGAGCCGAAAATAGCAACGATTGGCAGATTAGGTAATTTGAGTGACTAACTCTGTTTGATTTCCCCTCGCTTACCTAACTCCACCACTTCAAGATTTTCAATCTTTCCACTATTCAAAGTAAAACGCAAAACGGTCTTAACCTTATGAAAACCCTGAACACCAGCAGCACCGGGGTTCATTACTACCATGTTATTGTATTTCGCATCGCGCATTACTTTAAGAATATGCGAATGCCCACAAATGAAAATATCTGGCTTCACCTCTTCAATTTTTCTACGCGCCTTAGGTTCATAATTGCCTGGATAACCACCAATGTGAGTTATTAAAATTTTCAAGCCTTCCTTTTCCATCGAAAGATTCAAAGGATAATCCGCGCGAATTTCTTTTCCATCAATGTTGCCATATACAGCAAAGAAAGGTTTGAACCTTTTTAGCTGCTCGCAAAGCTCAATTGTGCCCAAATCACCTGCGTGCCAAACCTCATCAACCTCTTTAAAAACTTCGAAAATTTTCGGATCAATAAAACTGTGTGTGTCACTCAGAAGGCCAACTTTAACCATGCGGTGAATGTATGCTTAGGAAGTGATTTTAGAAAGCCTGGAAATTTGTTGAGAAACCCACCAAACAAGTGAATAATTTTTTATGAAACATTCTGAAATTTAGTTCAAAATAAATATCACTTTCGCGAGCGAATTAATTGTTAACCAATTAAAATCTCAAACATGAAGATTTTATCGAAAACAGAAATATCTGTTTCGTTTTTTAAAGCGGTTCATACTCCCAAGGTTTTTATACCCAAAGGAGATGTATTGACTGTTGATACTCACTCCATGGGTGTCAGTTTATGTACTCCCTTCTTTATACGAAATTGATTCTGTTCTTTTTCCCGCCAAAAGAATCGATTTTTATAACCAAAATTTTTAAGAAAGAAGATGAATGAAACATTCATAACCATTGTTGCCGATGAGCAACATGAAAAGTTTGCTGAGATAATTTGTGCTGAAATAGAAACCTCTGCAAAAGCCAGAGGAACCGGAATTGCAAAAAGATCCCCGGATTATATACGCGAAAAAATGCGGGAAGGAAAAGCAGTGGTTGCCCTAACTGGATCAGGCGAATGGGCTGGCTTTTGCTATATAGAGTCATGGGGACATGGTAAGTACGTAGCTAACTCCGGCTTAATAGTAGCACCTGCGTACAGAAAAAGCGGTTTAGCTAAGCGCATTAAGGAAAAGATTTTTGAACTCTCGCGCAGCAAATATCCTGATGCAAAACTGTTCGGTCTCACGACTGGATTGGCAGTAATGAAGATTAACTCCGACTTAGGATATGAACCCGTTACCTATTCGGAGTTGACAAATGACGAAGAGTTCTGGAAGGGTTGTCAGAGTTGTGTAAACTTTGAGATACTACAAAGCAAAGAAAGAAAAAACTGTCTTTGCACGGCCATGCTATACAACCCCGCAGAAAAAGAGGCAGAAAAAAAAGAAGCGAAGTTCACAGAGCCAGAGAAAAAAGAGGAGGATATTCTTCCGACTATCAAGAAATTATTTACGCAGGTTTTTTCAATCCTCTTTTAATATGCAGAACAGTCAAAAGAATAAAGTTGTTCTCGCTTTTAGCGGGGGATTAGATACTACCTTTTGCGCTATTCACTTGAAAAAGGAATTGGGCTTAGAGGTTCATGCGCTTACGATTAACACCGGGGGATTTTCGGAAGAAGAAGTTACCAGAATTGAAGCGCATGCAAAAGCCTTGGGTGTAACTTCTTTCAAATGCATTGATGCAAAAGATAGTTACTACCGCGATGTAATTAAGTATCTCATTTTTGGAAATATTCTAAAGAACAACACTTATCCGCTTTCGGTTAGTGCGGAGAGAATGGTGCAGGCTATTGCTACCGCCAAGTATGCGAAAGAAATTGGCGCATCCGCTGTTGCACACGGAAGTACAGGAGCAGGCAATGACCAGGTTCGTTTCGATATGGTGTTTCAGATAATGACACCTGAACTCAAGATCATCACCCCTATTCGCGATTTGAAACTTTCACGCGAAGCAGAAATTGAATATCTGAAAGCGAACAAGGTTGAGATGAACTTTGAAAAAACTGCTTATAGTATCAATAAAGGTATCTGGGGAACTTCAGTTGGCGGAAAGGAAACTCTTACATCAGGTAAAGCATTACCTGAATCTGCTTATCCAACTCAAGTAACAAAGACAGAAGGCGAAGACATAACATTAGTTTTTGACCATGGAGAATTAAAAGGGGTGAATGAAAAGTCTTTTGATAATCCTGTTCATGCTATTCAACATCTTCAGGAACTTGCTTCCCGTTTTGCGATAGGCCGCGATATTCATGTGGGCGACACGATTATAGGTATTAAGGGACGCGTAGGCTTTGAAGCAGCAGCTCCCCTTATCATAATCAAAGCACATCATTTGCTGGAGAAGCATACGCTTACTAAATGGCAATTGTATTGGAAAGACCAAATGTCCGCCTGGTATGGTAACTGGTTGCACGAAGGTCAATACTTTGATCCGACTATGCGTGATATTGAAGCATTCTTGAGTTCAACACAAAAATTTGTCACCGGGAAAGTGTTTGTAAAACTTCTGCCTTATCGCTTTGAGGTGACAGGAATTGAATCTGCTCATGATTTGATGTCAGCTAAATTCGGAAGCTATGGTGAAATGAACAAAGCATGGACCGGAGAGGATGTGAAAGGTTTCACCAAAATATTCGGTAACCAGACCAGTATTTATTTCAACGTGAACAATATTAACGTTTTGGATAATGAGTAAAATCAAAGCGGGTATCATTGGAGGTGCGGGTTACACCGGAGGAGAATTGATTCGTCTCTTGTTGCTTCACCCACTAGTTGAAATTGCTTTTGTGCAGAGCAATAGTCAGTCGGGAAAGAAGTTGTATGAAGTGCATACTGACCTACAAGGTGAAACAGAATTGACCTTTTCTGATACTCACAACTTTACTGTTGATGTTGTGTTTTTATGCGGAGGGCACGATGCTGCGAAGAAATTTATTAATGAAAACAAGTTACCCGATAGCTTGGTCGTTATTGATTTAAGTCACGATTTCAGACATCATGCAAACAGTTCTATTGCCGGAAGAAAGTTTGTATACGGTTTGCCAGAGTTGCACAGAAAGGAAATTACGACTGCAAAGAGCATTGCCAATCCCGGTTGTTTTGCAACCTGTATTGAGTTGGCACTTCTTCCTTTAGCTCACGCGAACAAACTAACGAAGGAAATTCATGTAAATGCGACAACGGGCAGCACAGGTGCAGGACAATCTTTAAGCCACACAACCCATTTCAGTTGGCGCGATTCTAATGTTTCGGTTTACAAAACATTCACGCATCAACATTTGAAAGAAATAACCGAGTCAGTAAAGTCGCTTCAAACAAATTTTGACGGAGAAATATTTTTTGTTCCACAACGTGGAAATTTTACACGGGGCATTTTTGCTTCAGTATATATGAAAAGCGATTTGTCGCTGGAAGAACTGGAAGTTATTTATGAAAAATATTACGCCTCTCATCCCTTCGTAACTATCAGCAAAAGTGAATTGGATGTAAAGCAAGTGGTAAACACCAATCGCTGTTTTCTTCATCTCGAAAAACATGGAGACAATGTTTTAATTACTTCGGTGATTGACAACCTGCTGAAAGGTGCTTCGGGACAGGCAGTTCAGAATATGAATCTCATTTTCGGCTTTGATGAAAAGGCCGGATTGCAATTAAAGGCGACAGGGTTTTAGGTTGTAAGTTATAGGTTATAAGTTTGGCTTATGCAGAACTATAAAGATTTGAAAGTTTGGGAGAAAGCGCATTCGTTCACTTTAGGCGTGTATAAGGCAACACAATCATTTCCAAGCGAAGAAAAGTTTGGATTGATTTCACAACTAAGGCGGGCTTCATCCTCTATTCCTGCAAATATTGCTGAAGGCTGCGGAAAGAGCACCAATGCAGAGCTTCGTCACTTTCTGAATATTGCGCTTGGTTCAGCTAATGAAGTCGAATATTTTTTGTTACTGTCTAAGGACCTGAGGTATTTGCCCGAAGCGAAATTTCTCGAATTGACAACAGAGATAAATTCAATAAAAGCAATGCTCATTGCACTAATTGGAAAAGTAAAAGCAACTCTAAAAACCTAAAACCTATTACTTATAACTTACAACCTTAAACTTACCACTTCTACAAAAATGAACCTATTTGATGTTTATCCTCTCTTTGATATTACTCCGGTAAAAGGCGAAGGCTGTTATTTGTTTGATGATAAAGGCGAACGCTATCTTGATTTGTATGGAGGCCATGCAGTTATTTCTATCGGTCATAGTCACCCGCATTATGTGGAGCTGATTGAAAAGCAGTTAAAGCAGTTGGGTTTTTATTCCAACTCCGTAAAGATTCCTCAACAGCTTGAACTCTCGGAAAAACTCGGTGAGTTATCAGGATACAAGGATTATTCTTTGTTCTTGTGTAACTCAGGTGCAGAAGCAAATGAGAATGCTTTGAAACTTGCTTCCTTCAAAAACAAGCGGACAAAAATCATCGCTTTTGAGAAGTCATTCCACGGAAGAACATCTTTAGCTGTTGCTGCTACCGATGACAAAAGCATTCAGGCGAATATAAATGCCAAGGGCGATATAGTTTTCTTGCCTTGGAATGATGCTGATGCGCTGAAACAAAATCTTACCGATGAAGTTTGCGCTGTTATCATCGAAGGTATTCAGGGCGTTGGTGGTGTACAGGTGCCTTCTTCTGATTTCCTGAAGTTACTTCGTGAGTTGTGTACTCAGCATGGTGCTGTTTTAATTCTTGATGAAATACAATCAGGTTATGGGCGCAGCGGTTATTTCTTTGCACATCAATACGCTGGAATTAAACCCGACCTGATTACAGTTGCGAAAGGAATGGGAAATGGATTTCCTGTGGCGGGCGTTTTAATCAGTCCTGCTTTTGAAGCAAAGCATGGTTTGTTGGGAACCACCTTTGGAGGGAATTACCTCGCTTGCACTGCTGCCATTGCAGTACTCGATGTCATTAAAGAAGAAAACTTAATTGACAACGCGCGCAACATCGGCAGTTATCTTATCGAGCAATTGAAAAACTTTCCTGAGATAAAAGAAGTACGCGGAATGGGATTGATGATTGGTGTAGAGATGCATGAACCCATTGCAGCGCTTCGCAACAAGTTATTGAAAGAACACAAAATCTTTACAGGCACATCAAGCAATAAGAATACGTTGCGTATTCTTCCTCCGCTTACTATTACCAAAGCAGAAGCAGATTATTTTCTAACTGCATTTGCAGCATCACTAAAACAAATGCAGCCCGCATGAAACAATTTACTTCTGTTGCCGATGCGGGAAATCTTTCCGCGCTTATTGACGAAGCCCTTCAGTTAAAGAAGAACGTGCATGCTTTTCCTGAGCTGGGAAAAGGAAAGACGATTGGCTTGTTGTTTCTGAACCCGAGCTTGCGTACTCGCATGAGCACACAGAAAGCCGCTTACAACCTCGGAATGAATGTGATGGTGCTGAACCTCGACAAGGATAGCTGGCAGATGGAGTTTGAAGACGGTGCTATTATGAACAGCACTAAGAGCGAGCACATCAAAGAAGCTGCGGGAGTTATTTCGCAGTATTGTGATATAGTTGGGGTGCGCTGTTTCCCCGGATTGGTAGATAAAGAGAAAGATTATACAGAGCAGGTGCTCAAGAGCTTTTTGAAATATTGCAGCATACCGTTGATTAGTTTGGAGAGCGGCACACGTCATCCTCTGCAAAGCTTTGCCGACATGATTACCATTGCCGAAACCAAACGCAAACCTAAACCAAAAGTGGTGCTCACCTGGGCACCCCACATTAAAGCATTGCCGCAGGCAGTGCCTAACTCATTTGCCGAGTGGGCGGTGGCGAGCGGTGCGGAGGTGATAATAACTCACCCTGAAGGGTATGAACTGGATGAACAGTTTAGCAAAGGTGCTCGCATTGAATACTCACAGGAGCATGCCTTGCGCGATGCCGACTATATATATGTAAAGAACTGGAGCGCTTACAAAGACTACGGAGCGATGCCTCCGGTAAAAGGTAACTGGCTTCTCACCAAAGAAAAACTGTTGCTCACTGATAACGCGCAGGTAATGCATTGCCTACCCGTACGCAGAAATGTAGAACTGTCCGATGAAATTATTGATGGGCCTAATTCGCTTATACAACAGCAAGCAGGTAACCGCGTTATAGCTGCGCAAACGGTTTTGAAGAGGATGTTGGAACCCCTAAATCCACTAAAGGGGACTTGAAAGACAAATACAAATGAGGCTGTTTGCATTTAAGCCCTCTATAGTGCCTCGGATGCCATATTATACGCTTCAGGTACTGGTAAAGCCTATTCGGTTGACTTCCTAATAATACGCTAAGCGCAATACCGTT
>JAZKEP010000001.1:0-7549 GCA_040387015.1 Bacteroidota bacterium | reverse complement strand
TATGCTAATAATAATCTTCCTTGTATTTGGTTTTTGTTTTATTCTGGAACGTTTTATTCCCGGTTGGAAACTTCCGCAGGTGCCCACCTGGACAATACGGGTATTGGCTGTAAATTTTATTCAGTTGGGTATAGTTACTCTTGCCGGTGTAACCTGGGAGAAATGGTTTTCCGGTTACTCTCTGTTTCATCTTTCGCAGCACGTTAATCCTTATGTTGGTGGAGCTATTGCTTATTTCATTGCCACATTTATTTTTTATTGGTGGCACAGGTGGCGTCACACAGTCAGCTTTTTGTGGACTCACTTTCATCAAATACACCACAGCCCGCAGCGTATTGAAGTAATTACTTCGTTCTACAAACATCCGCTGGAAATGACAGCCAACTCTATTATTGGCAGTTTACTCGTGTACTCCCTGCTGGGCTTAAGTGTTGAGGCCGGAGGTATTTATACTTTGTTTACAGCGCTCGGTGAGTTTTTCTACCACACCAATGTAAAAACACCCCAATGGGTTGGATATATTTTTCAGCGACCCGAAATGCACCGCATACATCACGAATACAACCGACATACGAATAACTATGGTGATATTGTTTGGTGGGATATGTTGTTCGGGACTTATCAGAATCCAAAAGAGTTTAAAACCTCGTGCGGCTTTGATAATGAAAAGGAACAACGACTTTTTGATATGCTTAAATTCAAGGACGTGCATAACGACTAAGATTTGTTGCAGATATAAATAACTAATGGTTAAGTTAATTGAGTATTAGCCGCGCAAATAGTTTTGAAGAAAATGCTGGAGAGAATGTAGCGAGGAAGCTACCAATTCTTTGCCGTCTCAGTAACTCATGACTAAAGACATATGCTTAGCCGACTTTAGCCGAATCCTCGGCTGCCCCCAACTCATTCCTACTGATTATCTCCCGAAGTTCATGATTATACTTGTAGCACTCCAGCAACACAGAATCTTGACCCATGAATTTGTTGGTTTCATTCAAGTTTACACCCTCCCTGTACCATATTTTCAGAACGGGTATTAATCTTTCCAAATTTTTCCTTTTCTCATAAAAAAATTTTATGACTTGTTCCTGATTTTGGTAATCGCTAATGTAAAAAGCTGCCAGACTATTGGCATGATATGCCCCCATCCATTCCTTGGTAGAGCTATAGATGAGTTTTATACTACGAATATTGGTTAGGGGAAGAGTTTGCGTGTGGTTGGCTGTTCGCAAGGTTATATTTTTTTCTGAAACCATTACATTGCCCAGGATGTCATCGGGTTTCACCCAATCGGAATACTGCTTTTTTATTTGCCTTTTTAAAAAAAATGCAATGATAAGTGCCCACAACCCTGCAACTAAATCGTGCACACCCAAAGCTGTCATCAAAAAAAAGGAATAGCAAAACCAGGAAGAATGGCACATGCTTTTACTAGAGTGCCTTTCTCTGAAATATCCTTTTCTGACTTCAGCAAGGGAAACATAATTTCCATTCATCACAAATCTAACCTTCCTTCCCCCTTCCCAAAGTTTTATTTTATGCTTGATGAAGTTAGATGGTCAGCATGAACTGTCAAGTTTCTGCTACCGACATGAAGATGCTTACTACCGACATTCAAGTGTCTGCTACCGACATGAAGACGCTTACTACCGACATTCAACCTAAGCTTCCTTCCGCTTTTCTAAGGACAACCAACCCAAAAACCGAAAATGACTGCAAAACACTGAGGCATGGATGCAAATGGATTAAACATTCTTGCAAGAGAAGAAAACACCCTACCGAAGCCCCAAAACAAGGATTTTGAAGGTTTTTAAGCAGCAAACTGTGGCACTAAACCTCGTGTAGATACTTCCTTACAAAACGAATAGCCATGGCACCTTCGCCCACGGCCGAAGAAACGCCCGTCATGGCACTGGCCCGTACATCGCCTGAGGCAAAAATACCCGGCACACTGGCTTCGGTCAACAGGGGTTCACGTTCTAATTTCCAGAGCGTGTTGAACGATTTATCTTTCTCCAGTTCCTTTCCCGTAAGTATGAACCCTTTTTCATCTTTCAGCACCAGATCGTTCAGCCAGGAGGTAGATGGCCGCGCGCCTATGTAAACAAAAAGTGCCTTGGTAGCAACCGTTTGCTGCTCACCAGTTTTGTTGTGTTTAAGTGTAATTGTTTCAAGACCCTGTCCGCCAGCCACAGCTACCACTTCGGTATTGCCATGCACTATCACATTGGCTGTTTTAGTAATAAGGTCAACCAAATAGTAAGCAGCCGTTTGCTTCAGCTGCTCTTTACGAATAAGCAGGTGAACTTCTTTTGCAAACTTGCTCAGATACAAAGCCGCCTGGCATGATGAGTTTCCACTTCCTACAATGTAAACAATCTGACCTTTGCAGGCATGCGCCTCTACGGCAGCAGAACCATAGTACACTCCCGCTCCGGAGAACCGTTCAATATCATCAACATCCAGACGGTTGTATTGCACACCTGTTGAAATAAGCACTGCCTTGCTGTGCACCACCGAGCCATCTTTAAACTGAATAATCTTATAGCCGTCCTGCACTCGTATGGTGTCAACATTTTGCGGAGTAAGCATTTCGGTTCCGAAGCGCAAGGTTTGTGTGATAGCTCTGCGCGTTAGCTCAGCACCCGATAAACCGGTAGGAAACCCGAGATAGTTTTCTATGCGGGCACTGGTACCTGCCTGCCCACCGGGACGGTTCTGTTCAATCAAAAGTGTTTTCAATCCTTCGCAGGAACCATACACCGAAGCAGCAAGACCCGCAGGGCCTGCACCTACAATGAGCACATCATACATTTTATCAACTGCCTGTTGCCGAAGCCCCACACGCGAAGCAATTTCGGAAAGAGAGGGGTCGGCAGTAAACGAACCGTCTTTAAAAATAATGAGCGGCAGTTTATCTTTAGTAATATTTGCGCTGGTAAGATATTGCTCTGCGTTTTCGTTGTGCTCGGCATCTATCCACTGAAAAGGAACCAGGTTGCCGGCAAGAAACTCCTTTACCTCATGCGATTTTGGTGACCACTGAAAGCCGAGTATTTTAATTCCTTCATGGTCGGGTTTGTAAAGCGCCTGCCAGTCATCTAAGAGGTCATCGAGTACGGGATAAAGTTTCTCTTCGGGCGGACTCCAGGGTTTAAGCAGATAATAATCGAGCTTAACGGTATTGATAGCCTGAATAGCAGCATTTGTATCTGAATAAGCAGTAAGCAGTACCTGTTTTGCATCGGGAAAAATCTCCCGTGCTTTTTCGAGAAACACAACACCCTCCATTTCGGGCATGCGCTGATCTGTAACGAGAAGAGCTACCGCTTCATTCTTCAGTTTCAAATCTTTCAAAAGCTCAAGCGCTTCATTGGCAGATTCGGTAGCTACTATCCGGTAGTCGCTACGGTATTTGTTTCGCAGGTCTCTTTGAATGGCGCCCAACACCTGCGTGTCGTCATCAATGGTAAATATGTAAGGTAGTTTCATGATATGAATAGGTTCTACGAAGTAACTGTATCCGGAATTTCCTTTCCTCCAAAAGGTATGCGTACGGTAAACTCTGTTCTTCCGGGAACAGAATTTACTTTTATTTCTCCATCGTGGTTTTGAATAATGCGGCTAACTAAGTTTAAACCTATACCTATTCCTTCACCAACTTTTTTTGTGGTAAAGAATGGGTCGAAGATACGGGAAACAATTTCGGGTGGAATACCTTTACCGCTGTCAATAACACACACCTTTATATTTTTTTCGCCACAGGCGGTTTCAATAGTCAGTGTTCCGCCTTTATCCATGGCATAAATTGCATTATCAATCAGGTTGGTCCATACCTGGTTTAGCTCTCCGATAAAAGCGGGTACCTCGCGCAGGTTGCCACAATATCTCTTCACCACTTCAATATTCTTTTCGCTCAGTTTATAGCCAAGCAGAGTAAGTGTATTGTCAATATCGTTATGAATATTTGTGGGCTGCTGCTCGCTGCTGCGGTCCATGTGTACATGACCTTTGATAGCCCCAACCAAATTGCTAATGCGCTTTGATGCTTCGCCCAAATCCTTAATTAACTGGCGCGAAGTCAACAGATTTTCGAGCCACTGCGACAGATACTCAAATTCTTCTTTGCCTGAATTAGTAAAAATGTTTTCGAAGTCGGTTTTGGTAAACCCCGATTCTACAAACACATCGGTAGCCAGCAGATTTTGCTTATAGCCATGTTCGTTTAGCCAATCGGCAATAGCATCTTCTGCCTGAATTCGCTTCGTAGCAGTTTGCTTAATCTTAGGTTCAGCTTCTTTTGAAAAAGAAAGACGGTAAATAGTTTGAATATGTTCGGGGTTCACATGATGCTCAATCATTTTCTCAGTAAGCTCATAATTCAGATTAAGTTTTTTGTCCAATTCCTCTGAAATGCGGCTGATGGCTGCGGCAGGATTATTCAACTCATGAGCAATGCCTGCAGAGAGTTGACCGAGAGCACCAATTTTCTCTTGTTGCAGTTTCATGGTAGCGAATGCGCGCGCTCTTTCGGTCATAGAAGCAATAAGCCGCTGAATAAGAAGAGGGCTTACCCGTTCCATTTCAGTGAAATGGTCTTTATGAAGCCAGAAGGATTTTACTTTACCCGCAGCATAAGTATTGCCAGGTGCGTGCGTCATTCTTGAATAAGGCAACAATCCTCCCGCGCCTCCCGACCCAGGAGCATTTTCGAAAGTAAAATAATGTACCAGCTTACCGTTTACATCCAGGTAGAAAGGAGCTCTGCCCTCGCTGATAAGCCAAAGCTTATCCATTGCCTGACCTGTTCGAATAAGCAGCTCCCCATCTTCATACTCTTTGTATTCAAAATGGTCGCTCACCCATTTCAACTGTTCTTCTGGTAGGTCTTTAAGCACAATAACCTTTTTCAATTCTTCTAGACGGTCGGTTGACATAGGCGTTTATTATAGAAGGTTGTACTGTTTAAAGTGATGTGTAAAATGCTTATTGTGAAACACAATCCATTCATCCCTGTCAAGCGCCCCGGTTATAGGGTTCATAGGCTTTGCATCTTTATTCTGTGCAAAGTAGTTGTCGAAAGCCTCCAGTTCTTCTTTAAGCCGTTCAATGGCCTGCGGCAAACTGCAGGTTTCAGTAGCAGGAGGCTCTTCGCCCATAAGAGGCGCTTTAAGTTCCATTGGAAAATCATTGGCAGAGATAATTATATCCTCCCGAAGCCTTACCGCCTCGCTTTCACCTATGCAAAAATTTTCAGGGTAATTTCCGTTCGATAACATTACAGTGCCATACAAGTGTTCTACCATCTGCTGTGGCGAAAGTTTGCCAAACAAAGGTTCTGCATCGGCTTTTAAATTTGTAAGCCGACTGAAAATATCATCCCTATTGTTGATGTTAACCATTGAAGCGGTGGTTCGTCTGTATACAAGGTTATTCCTAAGTCAAAATAAATAAATAAGGGAATATGAGCCAAATAAATAGCGTGCCGCAGAACTTTACCATTTAACCTATCAAAGCGAAAGGATGACAAAGCGACAATCTGAATGTCTGTTGTGCCTTTTACATTGCTTTTCGAGTTTCTCTCTTAAAAAGTTTCTTCTTTCAATAGCCTTAAAAACGCGGTAATTAATTTTCTTCGCGCTGCAAATGAGTAAGACCTCTCTTCTAGTAGTTAAAATTGGCGGCAATATTGTTGACGATGAAGATGCACTCGGTGTTTTTCTGAGTGATTTTGCTTCGCTTCCTCAACATAAAATTTTAGTTCATGGTGGTGGTAAGCTTGCCACTGAACTAAGTAAAAGGCTGGGCATTGAAACTAAAATGGTGGAAGGTCGCAGGATAACTGATGAGGAAACCATCAAAGTTGTTACTATGACTTATGCGGGCTTGATAAACAAAAGCATTGTCGCAAAACTTCAATCAAAACAATGTAAGGCTGTTGGTTTGTCGGGTGCTGATGCACAATTGATTCCTGCGGTTAAACGCCCTGTAAAAGATATTGATTATGGCTGGGTGGGTGATGTACTAAAAGAGAAAATCAATACCACCTTTCTAAGAACTCTTATCAAAGAAAACATTACTCCGGTTATTGCTCCGATTAGTTGCGATACCAAAGGTCACCTACTAAACATTAACGCAGATACCATCGCTCAGTCATTGGCAGAAGCTATGAGTAGTTTTTATGCCGTTACTTTAATTTATTGTTTCGAGAAGAATGGCTTGCTGCAAAATGTGGAAGACAACAACAGTGTGATTCACGAAATTAATTTTGAAAAGGCGGATGCTCTCAAGGCGCAGGGAGTAATTACCGATGGTATGATTCCTAAGATTGATAATGCATTTGTTGCCATACAAAACGGGGTGGAAACAGTTATCGTTGGCAACGCTTTGCACATTAAACAATTGGCCGCAAACGAAAAAGGTTATGGCACAAGAATACAATCCTGAACTTTATGAAGAAGCAGTAGCGCTGCTCCAAAAGTTGATTGCCGTTCCTTCTTTCAGTAAGGAAGAGGACAGGACTGCCCAAATCATTTTTCATTTCATTGAACAAAAAGGTATTTCTGTTTTTCGCGAAGGAAATAATGTGTGGGCGAAGAACCGGGCTTTCCACCATAACAAACCCACCGTCCTTCTCAACTCTCATCACGATACGGTAAAGCCTAACAGCGGATATACCCGTAATCCGCATGAAGCAACCATCGAAGGCGATAAACTGTTTGGATTGGGTAGCAACGATGCAGGCGGTGCTTTGGTTTCTCTGCTTGCAACCTTTTTGTATTTCTATGATGAAACCAATCTTCCTTTCAACCTCGTTTATGCCGCCACTGCCGAGGAAGAAATTTCAGGCAACGGAGGAATCAGCAGTATAATTTCTGAGCTTGGTAAAATTGATTTAGCAGTTGTTGGCGAACCAACTTTAATGCAACTCGCAGTTGCAGAAAGAGGTTTGTTAGTTCTTGACTGTGTTACCAAAGGAAAAGCAGGTCATGCCGCGCGAAACGAAGGCATCAATGCCATTTATCTTTCCATGAAAGATATCGAATGGTTCCGCACGTATAAGTTTGAGAAGACTTCTGAATGGTTGGGCGATGTGAGTATGAATGTGACAAGTGTTCATGCAGGCTCCGTACATAATCAGGTTCCTGCCGATTGTCATTTTGTGGTGGACATTCGTTTGAATGATTGCTACACACACCAACAGGTGCTTGATATTATTCGAGAGCATGTAACCAGCGAAGTGAAAGAGCGCAGCACGCGTATAAAACCTTCTTTCATCGAAAAAGGACATCCCTTATTGGAGGAAGCGAGGAAGTTGAACATTCATCTATATGGCTCTCCAACTACTTCCGATATGGCACTTATGTCCTGGAAAGCGGTAAAAATAGGTCCAGGTGATTCTGCTCGCTCACATAGTTCAGATGAGTTTATTTTCATACAGGAAATTAAAAATGGAATAGCAACTTATATTGAGTTGTTATCTGCTTATTCAAAACACATTTAATACATTGGCATTATGAAGTTGTGGCAAAAAGACGGTTACAAGCAG